>NZ_JBYSZI010000055.1:0-26700 GCF_058787075.1 Cupriavidus sp. FW305-46 | reverse complement strand
CCCCCCCCCCCACCACGCGCGCAAACACGGCCATCGCATTAAGTGGCATATCCGGCATGGCACGTCCTCTTTTTTTTGACTTCAAATCAAATACTAATTGATCTCTGACGGGATTGTTGAGCAGATCGCATGATGGAACAATGCGGCCATTGTCTGACCGGAGTCCGTCATGCCCTCGCAACAACCCTTGCCAGGCGGCGCCTGGCGCATGGTCGCGGCCATGCTGCTGTCTGGCACCATCGGCTGGTTCGTGGTCACCAGCGGCCAGCCGCCGCTCGATGTGGTCTTCTTCCGCTGCCTGTTCGGCGGCGCGGCGCTGCTGGGCGTGCTGACGCTGCAGCGCGGCTGGGTTCGGATGAGCCGCGCGCAGCTTGGCTGGCTGGCGCTGGGCGGCGTCACACTGGTGCTCAACTGGCTGGCGCTGTTCTCGGCGTATGCGTACAGCGGCATCGCCATTGCCACGGTGGTCTACCACACCCAGCCGTTCTTCCTGCTGCTGCTGACCTCGGTGATCCAGCGCGAGCCGTTCCCGTTCGCACGACTGCCGTGGCTGGTGCTGGCCTTTGCCGGGGTGATGCTGATCACCGGGCTTGAGCATGGCGCCACTGGCACTGCGATGCTGGCCGGTATCGGCCTGGGCCTGCTGGCGGCACTGCTGTATGCGGTGACGACCCTGGCCACGCGGCGGCTGCAGGCGATTCCGCCAGGCCAGATTGCCGGGCTGCAGATGGTGCTGGGCGTGCTGATGCTGGCGCCGCTGGCACATCCCGCGGCCGGCAGCTATGGCACCAGCACCTGGGCCGCGCTGCTGGCGCTGGGGCTGGTGCATACGGGCGTGATGTACACGCTGCTGTATGGCGCGTTCCAGCGGCTCAACGTGGTGTCGATCGCGACGCTGTCCTTCATCTATCCGCTGGTGGCGATCGTGATCGACGTGATGGTGTTCGGCGTCGTGCTGGGTCCGCTGCAGATCGCCGGGATGGCGCTGGTGCTGCTGGGCGTGGTCGCTAACCAACTGGGCTGGAGCCTGCCGCTGCGGCGGCGGGTGCAAGGCTGATGCGGGCGCCACGGTGCCAGCGGCTGGAGGATTGACGTCTTGACCCGAACGCTGACTACGGTTAGTGTAGGCAGCGCATCGAACGATCGTGCTATTCCCTGCGAGTCACCAACCCATACCAGCCATGTCCACTGCGCCCCAGACCCAGGCGGCCACCGCCGCCAGCCCGCTCCATCCCTTTGACGACGCGCTGGCGCTGGAGCCGGCCGGCGAGCACCGCTTCCTGGGCCGCACCACGCCCGAGTACTGGAACATGATCGGCCCGTTCGGCGGCATCACCGCCGCCACGCTGCTGCAGGCGGCGCTGGACCATCCGCAGCGCCTGGGCGACCCGGTCTCGCTGACGGTCAACTTTGCCGGGCCGATCGCCGAGGGGCCGTTCGAGATCGAGGCGCGCCCGGTGCGCACCAACCGCTCGACCCAGCACTGGACGCTGGAACTGCGTCAGGGCGATGCCGTGGCCACCACCGCCACCGCCATGTTTGCGGTGCGCCGCGAGACCTGGGCCTGCGGCGAGGCGCTGATGCCGGAGGTGCCGGCGGCCGACGCCCTCCCGCCCATGAGCGGGTTTGCGCCGGTGCGCTGGCTCAAGTCCTACGACATGCGCCCGGTGCGCGGCGCCAAGCCGACTGCCGAGGCCGGCACCGAGCACCCGGACAGCCTGACGCAGTTCTGGCTGCGCGACGCGCCGGCGCGCACGCCGGACTTTGCCGCGGTGGCGGCCTGGGCCGACAGCTTCTACCCGCGCATCTTCCTCAAGCGCGCGGGCTTCGTACCGGCCGGCACGGTCTCGATGACCACCTATTTCCATGCCGATGCGGCCACGCTGGCTGCGCTGGGCGACAGCCACGTGCTGGCCAGCGCGCAGGCGCAGGTGTTCAGGCAGGGCTTCTTCGACCAGCGCGCGCAGCTATGGAGTGCCGGCGGCGAGCTGATCGCCAGCTCGCATCAGGTCGTCTACTACAAGGAATGAGGCAGGCGCGGGCTCAGGCGATCGCTTCGCGCGCCTGGGCCTCGTAGCGATGCACGGTGTGGCGCATGGCCCAGAGCAGCATCACGCCGGGCAGCGCCACCACCACGGTGCCCAGGTAGAACGGCGCCCAGCCCCAGGCCTCGACCATATAGCCCGACGAGGGCCCCACGTAGACCCGGCCCACCGACGCCAGCGCCGACAGCAGCGCGTACTGAGTGGCCGAGAACGAGCGGTTGCACAGCGTCATCAGCAGCGCCACGAAGGCCGCCGTGCCCATGCCCCCGCACAGGTTTTCGACCGCAATGGTCGCGCCCATGGTCCACAGGTGCGGCGGCGTCACCGCCAGGATCCAGTAGCCCAGGTTAGACACCGCCTGCAGCACGCCGAACAGCATCAGCGAGCGGTACAGGCCCAGGCGCACCATCAGCGTGCCGCCGAACAGCGCGCCGATGATGGTGGCGGCCAGCCCCAGGGTCTTGTTGACGATGCCCACCTCGCCCGCCGAGAAGCCCACGCCGCGGATCAGGAAGGTGGTCGACAGGCTGCCGGCAAAGGCGTCGCCGAGCTTGTACAGCACGATCAGCAGCAGCAGCCACCATGCGCCCTGGCGGCCAAAGAAGTCGCGCAGCGGCCCTACCACCGCCTCTTCCAGCGAGCGCGGCGCGCGCGCGGGGACGTCCGGTTCCGGCGCCCACAGCAGCGTGACGATGCCCACGCCCATCAGTGCCGCCATCAGCAGGTAGGTCTGCTGCCAGCCCAGCACGCGGTCGGCCAGCCACAGCGCCAGGCCGCCCGAAACCAGCATCGCCAGCCGGTAGCCCAACACCTTGACCGCCGCGCCGGCGCCGCGCTCGGGCGGGCGCAGCACGTCGGTGCTGTAGGCGTCGAAGACGATGTCCTGCGAGGCCGACAGGAAGGCCACCAGCGTGGCCAGCGCGGCCAGCGTCCACAGCGCCTCGCGCGGCGGGCAGAAGGCCATGCCGGCGATGCCCAGCACCAGCCCCACCTGCGTCACCAGCAGCCAGCCGCGCCGCCGCCCCAGCAGCGGCGGCGTGTAGCGGTCCATCAGCGGCGCCCACAGGAACTTGAAGATATAGGCCTGGCCCACCAGCGAGAAGAAGCCGATGGTCTTGATATCCAGCCCCTCGACCGTCATCCATGCCTGCAAGGTGCCGGAGGTCAGCGCCAGCGGCAGCCCGGAGGCGAAGCCCAGCGCCAGCATGGCGCCGATGCGGCGGTTGCGGAAGATATCGAGGTAGGTCTGGAAGGTCATGAACGGGCCGGCGTGAAGCGCCGCGCGGCTGCGCGGGCGCCGTGTATTATTGCATCACCTGTTTGCCTGCCCGCCACATGCGGCACGGCATCGTTGCCGCGGATCACCGATCCGCCTGCCTGGTCTTCCACTGCGTCCGAGGAACCGCAAATGCTCCGCCGCCTGCAAGGTGTTCAGCGTCCTACCCGTGACCGGCTGGTGCGCGCGCTGGCGCTGGCCGCGGTGGCGGCGCCCATGGCCTGGTGCCTGCCCGCCCAGGCGCAGGACAGCGAGGCTGGCGGCATCCGGCTGGACCGCAGCGGCTCGGCCGTGCGCAAGATCGTGCCGGTCGAGGCCATCGAGCAGCAGGCCGCGCAAGAATATGAGCAGCTCAAGCAGGAAGCCATCGCCAAGCATGCACTGGCCGCCGCCGACAACCCGCAGCTGGTGCGCCTGCGCACGATCGGCAAGCGGCTGCTGCCGCAGACCGCACGCTGGAACGAGCGCGCGCGGCAGTGGCAGTGGGAGATCAACCTGATCGGCTCCAGGCAGGTCAATGCGTTCTGCATGCCGGGCGGCAAGATCGCCTTCTATACCGGGTTGCTCGACCAGCTCAAGCTGACCGACGACGAGATCGCCATGGCGATGGGCCACGAGATCGCCCACGCGCTGCAGGAGCATGCGCGCGAGCGCGCCGCCAAGTCCGAGATCACCAACCTCGGCGCCAACGTGATCTCGCAGCTGTTCGGCTTCGGCAACCTTGGCAATATGGCGCTCGGCACCGGCGCCCACCTGCTGACGCTGCGCTTCTCGCGTGCGGATGAATCCGAGGCGGACCTGATCGGCATGGATATCGCCGCGCGCGCCGGCTATGATCCGCGCGCCGCGGTGTCGCTGTGGCAGAAGATGGGCAAGGTGAGCCAGTCCGGCACCGAGTTCCTGTCCACGCATCCGTCCGGGCGCAGCCGCATCGCCGACCTGGAGAAGCACCTGCCGGAGGTGCTGCCGCTCTATGCGCGCGCGAGCAATACCACGGTGGAGAGGCTGCCGCCATACCGCGCCAACATGGCGGGCCTGGGCGGCGCGCCGGTGGACAGCGGCGACGACGACCGGCAGAAGCCGCTGCAACGCTGAGCGGTCCGCTGGCGCAAATGAAAAAAGCCGGCAATGCCGGCTTTTTCCTCATTCAGGGCTTGCCGCTGCGTCAGGCGCGCAGCCCCGTGGCCTCGTCGGCGCCCACATGCACGTTCATGCATTGCACCGCCGCGCCGGCCGCGCCTTTGCCCAGGTTGTCCAGGCGGGCCACCAGGTTCAGGCGCTCGGCATTGCCGAACACGAACAGGTCGACCCGGTTGGTGTCGTTGTTGGCCTGCACGTCGAAGAAGCCGCCATCGAGGTTGTCGGCGCTGTTGTACGGCATCACGCGCACGAACTGCTCGCCTTCATAGTGCTTGCGGTAGATCTCGACGATCTGCTCGGGGCTGACCTTGCGCGCCAGCCGGTCCGTGAACACCGGCACCGTCACCGCCAGGCCCTTCAGGAAGTTGCCGACGATCGGGTTGAAGACCGGCGCCTGCGCCAGGCCGGCCTGCACGCGCATCTCGGGCAGGTGTTTGTGTTCCAGGCCCAGCGCGTACGGGCGCGGGCTGTCCAGCTTCGGGTTACCGCCGGCTTCGAACTCGGCAATCATCGACTTGCCGCCGCCGCTGTAGCCGGTCAGCGAAAACGCCGAAACCGGGTAGTCGGCCGGCAGCACGCCGGCGTCCACCAGCGGACGCACCGCCAGCACGAAGGCGCTGGCGTGGCAGCCCGGCACCGCAATGCGCTTGCTGGCGCGGATCTTCTCGCGCTGGCCGCGCGCCAGCTCGGGCAGGCCGTAGGCCCAGCTGTCGGTGGTGCGGAACGCCGTGCTGGCGTCGATCACGCAGGTGTTCGGGTTGGTCACCAGCGACACCGCCTCGCGCGAGGCCACGTCGGGCAGGCACAGGAAAGCGACGTCGGCGGCGTTCAGGAATCGTGCTCGTTCGGCCGGGTCCTTGCGCTTGTCATCGGCAATGCGCAGCAGTTCCACGTCGGAACGGCCGGAAAGATAGTCAAGCAGCCGGAGACCGGTGGTGCCTTCCTGACCATCGACGAACACTTTGAAAACCATGGCTGACTCACTCAATGAAGTGCGGGAAATGCGAAATGTCCCCTGCCGCATGCGGTAGGGAACCTGCATTGTAGCGGGGATGGGGGCTGATCGCAGGGGTTTGTACCGATGGGATTTGTTGCGATCTGGCACAGTTCCGGGCTTGCAGGATTTAACCAAGTGGGTTAATTTGCATGGAAAAGGGGGCGGCGCATTACAGGCTATGGGACGTGAAGGCATTGCTGGCAGCCGGCAAGATGGAAATGACGTTTGCGGCCTATTCCCATGCGGCGATGATGGGTCTGCGATGGAGCGGTGTCCGCGAAATCCTGATGCAGCTGGGTCCGGCGGACTTCTACAAGAGCATGACAACGTATGAAGACCACAGGGTTTGGCAGGACGTCTACAGGCCTGTCACGCCGCAAGGCGCCTTGAATGTGAAGCTCACGGTCACCGATGAGGTGCGGGTCATCTCCTTCAAGTTGAGGTAGCAGCGGCGCAGACAGTCAAAGGAGAGGCCAGATGAAGTGTCCTGAGTGCGGTGGCGCGGATCTCGAGGCGGGGATTCGCGACATGCCTTATAGGTATCGTGGTGAAACAACCGTAATTCGCGATGTGCCGGGGCAATGGTGTCCCAAGTGCGGCGAGGGCGTGCTGCCTCGCGACAGCGACTGGGTGAGCGATGCGATGCTCGCCTTCAACAAGCAGGTCAACGCCTCGCTTGTCGATCCGGCCTATATCACCGGCGTGCGCAAGAAACTCCGCCTCGACCAGCGCGAAGCTGCCGAGATCTTCGGCGGCGGGGTCAACGCGTTCTCGCGCTACGAGACCGGCCGGACCAAGCCGCCGCTGGCGCTGGTCAAGCTGCTCAAGCTGCTTGACCGCCACCCGGAACTACTCGAAGAGATTCGGGCGGCGTAAGCGCAGTGCTCAGAGCGGATAGTCGTAGTCGATCGACAGCGGCGCGTGGTCGCTGAACTTCTCGTCCTTGTAGATCGAGCAAAGATGCGCGGTGTCGGCGATCCTGGGCGTGGCAAGGTGGTAGTCGATGCGCCAGCCGACGTTCTTGGCGTAGGCCTGGCCGCGGTTGCTCCACCACGTGTACTGGTCAGGGCGCGGGTCCAGCTTGCGGAACACGTCGACATAGCCGTGGGTGTCGAACAGTTCGCCGATCCAGGCGCGTTCTTCCGGCAGGAAGCCTGAGTTCTTCAGGTTGCCCTTCCAGTTCTTGATGTCGATTTCCTTGTGCGCAATGTTCACGTCACCGCACAGCACGATCTCGCGCCCGCTTGCCTTCAGTTGCAGCAGGTGCGGCAGGAAGGACTCCATGAAGCGGAACTTGGCCTGCTGGCGCTCCTCGCCACTGGAGCCGGACGGCACGTACACCGAGATCACCGCCAGGTGCGGGTACTGCACTTCCACATAGCGGCCTTCGTTGTCGAACTCGGGAATGCCGAAGCCGGTAACCACGCGCTCGGGCTGATGCCGCGTGTATAGGCCTACGCCGCTGTAGCCCTTCTTCTCGGCGTAATGGAAATAGCCGTGGTAGCCATGTGGCGCAAGGAACGCTTCCGTCATGTCGGCGGCCTGTGCCTTCAGTTCCTGCACGCAGACCATGTCTGCGTCCTGCTTGCCCATCCAGTCGAAAAAGCCCTTCTTCGACGCGGAGCGGATGCCGTTGAGGTTGGCGCTGATAATCCGTAACATTCGGGGAAATTTTGAATTCAGAGAGAAATGATGACGCAGCAGAAACCGCCCGCGGGTGCCGACCTCAGCCAGACCTTTATCCGCTTTGCGCTCGATGCGGGCGTGCTGTCGTTTGGCGAGTTCGTCACCAAGGCCGGCCGCAAGTCGCCTTACTTCTTCAACGCGGGCCTGTTCAACCAGGGCGCGATGCTGGGCGAGGTGGCGCAATTCTATGCCAAAACGCTGCTGGCCTCGGGCGTGCAGTTCGACGTGCTGTTCGGGCCGGCCTACAAGGGCATCACGCTGGCGTCGGCCACCGCGGTGGCGCTGGCGGGCATGGGACGTGATGTCGGCTTCGCCTACAACCGCAAGGAAGCCAAGGATCACGGCGAAGGCGGCACCCTGGTCGGGGCCAAGCTGCAGGGCAAGGTGGTCATCGTCGACGACGTGATCTCCGCCGGTACCTCGGTGCGCGAATCGGTAAACATGATCCGCGCCGCCGGCGCCGAGCCGGCCGCGGTGCTGATCGCACTGGACCGCATGGAAAAGAGCGGTACCGCCGAGCAGGTCGGCACCCATTCCGCCGTGCAGGACGTGCAGCGCGAATTCGGCATCCCGGTGATCGCGATCGCCAGCCTGAAGGACCTGCTGGCGTACCTGGATGCGTCGCAGGACCCGGCGCTGGGGGCTTCGCGCCAGGCCGTGGCGGCCTATCGTCAGCGCTACGGCGTCTGAATCCGTTGATGAACATGGGCGCCGGACACCGGTGCCCAATCCGCGGACAGCGGGCGGACGGCTGACTTTCAGACTGGGAGGGGGCGCGGCGTGGCGGCAAAAGAGCGGCAGGAACGGGCAGGGCAGCAGGCGGCAACGCCATCCACAAGGGCGGAATCGGCCGGCAATGGCGATTCGCTGGCCGAGCGCGGCGCGCAGGTGCAGCCGCGCAAGCCGGTGCGCCGGGCCGCCAAGGCCCCGGACCGGCCGGCGCACGAGGCCTATGCCGTGCGCGCGCTGGTGCTGCAGGGCGGCGGCGCGCTCGGGGCCTACCAGGCCGGCGTGTACCAGGGCCTTGCCGAGGGCGGCATCTACCCGAACTGGGTTGCCGGCATCTCGATCGGTGCGCTCAACGCCGCCATCATCGCCGGCAATCCGCCCCAGCGCCGCGTGGAACAACTGCGCGCCTTCTGGGAGTACATCTGCGCGCAGCCGTGGTTGCCCAGCCTGTCGCACACCTGGTTCGCCGACCATGCCGAAGGCTGGCCCGAGCCGATGCGGATCTGGTTCGATGGCCTGCATGCGGCGCGTGCCATGCTGGAAGGCCAGCGTGGCTTCTTCCAGCCGCGCGGCTGGCCGGAGCTGATGTCGCGCTACTCGGACCCGAGCCATGTCAGCTTCTACGACACCACGCCGCTGAAGGCGACGCTCGAGCGCTTTGCCGACTTCGACCTGATCAACCACCGCCCCGACCTGATGCGCGTCTCGGTGGGGGCGGTCAATGTGCGCACCGGCAATTTCGCCTACTTCGACAATACCCGCGACAAGCTCTGCCCCGAGCATTTCATGGCCTCGGGCGCGCTGCCGCCGGGCTTTCCGGCGGTGGAGATCGATGGCGAGTACTACTGGGATGGCGGGCTGGTGTCGAACACACCGCTGGCCGAGGTGCTGACCGCGCAGCCGCGGCGCGATGCGCTGATCTTCCAGGTCGACCTGTGGAGCGCGCGCGGCAAGCTGCCGCACGACCTGGTCGACGTGGCCGAGCGCCAGAAGGACATCCAGTATTCCAGCCGCACGCGGGCCATTACCGACTACATGCGCGAGCAGCAGAACATGCGGCGCATGCTCAACGAGGTGATGGCGCTGGTGCCGCCGTCAAAGCGCGACAACGCCTGGTACCGCCGCGCGGCGGAGCAGGCCTGCGACGCGCGCCGCAACGTGATCCAGCTGATCTACCGCGACAAGTCGTTCGAGAACCTGGCCAAGGACTACCAGTTCGGCGCGCTCACCATGCATGAGCACTGGACCAGCGGGCTGGACGATATCCGCCAGACCCTGCGCCACCCGCAATGGCTGGCGATGCCCAGCCGCGAGCACCCCTTCGTCACGCACGACGTGCACCGCGGCAACGGTGGCTGAGGCGGCCGGGCGGCTCAGTCGACCTTGATACTGGCCAGTTCCGGCCGGGCGGGCGGGTAGGCCGGCTTCAGGTCCTCGAAGACCTTGGTCAGGATCTCCGCCACCATCAGGTTGCGGTGTGTCTTGGAGTCGGCCGGCACCACGTACCACGGGCATTCGGGCGTGCTGGTCGCCATGATGGCAGCCTCGTAGGCGTCCATGTAGGCCTTCCAGTGCTTGCGCTCGGCGAGGTCGTTGGTGTCGAACTTCCAGTGTTTATCCGGGTCTGCCAGGCGCGCTTCGAGCCGTGCCTTCTGCTCGTCGCGGGATATGTGCAGGAAGCACTTGACGATGGTGGTGCCGGTCTCGGTCAGCATCGACTCGAAGTCCCGGATCTGGCGGAAGCGCCGCTCGCACTCGGCGGCGTCGATCCAGTTGTGCACGCGCGTGATCAGCACGTCTTCATAGTGGCTGCGGTTGAAGACCACGATCTCGCCCGTCTTCGGTACCTGCAGGTGGATGCGCCACAGGTAGTCGCGCGCGAGTTCCTCCGGCGACGGGGACTTGAAGCCCACCACGCGGATGCCCAGCGGATCGAAGCTGCGGAACACGCCGCGCACGGTGCCGTCCTTGCCGCTGGTATCCATGCCCTGCAGCACCACCAGCAGCTTGCGCCGGTGCTCGGCGTAGAAGATGTCCTGCTGCGCGTCGAGGGCGTTGCTCAGCTCGATGATGCGGGCCAGGTCTTCTTCTTTCTTGCCGCACGACAGCGGCTTGCTGCCCGGGTCGAAGCCGGCAAGGCGAAAACGCTTGCCCGAGGTAATGCGGAAATCGTCCAGCGGCATGGGCGCTCCATCGGTCTGACCAGCAAGATCAAGGGAATGGGCGCCCCGGCCGGGGCTCCGCGGCAAGGAATGCGGGGCGTGTGGACAGGGGCGCACAGCCCCTATGGTCAGGCCGGCAGGGCTGCCAGGTCAATGCTGCCTTCAAACACGGTGGTGGCCGGGCCGGTCATGCGCACCGGTTCCGCGCCGCCGTCCCAGGCAATGGTCAGTTCGCCGCCGTGGGTATGCACCCGCACCGGCGAGTCCAGCAGGCCGCGCCGGATGCCGGCCACCACGGCCGCGCAGGCGCCGGTGCCGCAGGCCAGGGTTTCGCCGGCACCGCGCTCGTAGACGCGCAGCCGGATGGCATGGCGGTCCTGCACCTGCATGAAGCCGGCATTGACGCGGTTGGGGAAGGCGGCATGGTGCTCCACCACCGGGCCGTCCTGCAGCACCGGGAAGTTCTCCACGTCGTCCACCACCTGCACCGCGTGCGGATTGCCCATCGATACCGCCGAGATCCATTCGGTGCGGCCGTTGACCTCCAGGCCGTAGAGCGTGTCCACGCCTTCCGCGCGGGTGGGCAGGCCTTCGGCACGGAACGGCACGCGCGCCGGTTCCAGTTCGGGCGCACCCATGTCCACCGTGACCTGGCCGTCGTCCTGCAGCGTCAGGGTAATGACGCCGTTCATCACCTCGACGCGCACCGAGCGCTTGTCGGTCATGCCCTTGTCGGTGACAAAGCGCACAAAGCAGCGCGCGCCGTTGCCGCAGTGCTCCACCTCGCTGCCATCGGCATTGACGATGCGGTAGCGGAAGTCGACATCGGGGCGGGACGGCTTTTCAACGATCAGGATCTGGTCAGCGCCAACGCCGAAATGCCGGCTGGCCAGCGCACGCCATTGCGCCGGGGTCAGGTCGATCTGCTGGTGGATGCCGTCGAGCACGACAAAGTCGTTGCCCGCGCCGTGCATCTTGGTGAACTGGAGTTTCATGGTGGGGATTGTAGCTGCGCGGCGCCGGACGTGCCGGCGCGCTCAGTAGATCTCGGGCTCGCCCGGCAGGCGGTGCTTGAAGCGCTTGTGCACCCAGTAGTACTCGGGCACGCGCGGGCGGATGCAGTCCTCGAAGAAGGCATTCATGCGGCGCGTGTCGTCGGTGACGCTTGCGCCGGGGTAGTCTTCCCAGGGCGGCAGGATGCGCAGCACATAGCCCTGGTAGTCGGGCAGCATCTCGGTATAGATCGGCACCACCTTGGCCCCGGTCAGGCGCGCCAGCCGCGACACCGAGGTCAGTGTCAGCGCCTGCACGCCGAAGAACGGCACGAACTCCGAGTCGCGCTCGCCGAAATCCATGTCGGCGATCAGCTGCAGGGCCTCGCCTTTCTTCAGGCAGCGCAGGATGTCGCGCGCGCTGTCGTTGCGCGAGATCATGTTGGCGCCGAAGCGGCCACGCGCGCGCTTCAGGAAGTGGTCGAACAGTTCGTTCTTCTGCCTGGTATAGAGCGACGCGCCGGAGCGGTCGAGATGCTCGCGCAGGTGGATGGTGAGCCGGATCGCACCGGCTTCCACGCCCGACAGGTGCAGCGTCACCAGGATATGCGGGGTGCCATCCAGCGCCACCAGGTCGGCCTGGTCGTCGATCTGCACCCAGCGGCGCATCTGCGCTTCACTGCCGGTCCAGAAGATGCCGCGTTCGGCAAAGCTGCGGAACAGGATGCGGAAGCTCTCGCGAGACAGTTCGTCGATCTCGGCCTCGGTCTTATCAGGGAAGCACAGGCGCAGGTTTGCCCGCACCACGCGGCGGCGTTCGCTGGGGACCAGGTAGAGCAGGCGGCCCAGTCCTTCGCCGAAGCGGGCAACAAACGGATATGGCAGCTTGCCCAGCACCGTCAGCAGTCCGATGCCGAGCCAGGTGAACACGCGGCTCATGAAAGGGAAGGATCAGTGGTCGTCTTGGTCGCGGTGCTGGCGGCATAGTCAGGCGGCAGCTCGGCGCCGGCCGGATGCTTGTAGCGGTGGTAGCCCCACAGGTACTGCGTGGGCGCCATGGCCACCAGTTGTTCGATATGGCGGTTGATCACGCCGGCGGCCTCGGCGGCATCCTCGGGCAGCATGCCGCCGCCGTCGATCACGCGGTAGTGGCCGCGATAGCCCGCGCCGCGCGGCAGCCGCTCGGCAAACACCACCACCACCGGCGCCTGCGTCAGTTGCTGCAGCCGGTGCACCAGCGCCATGGTGTAGGCCGGCTTGCCAAAGAACGGCGCCCAGTTGCCTTCACCGCCGGTCGGGACCTGGTCCGGCAGGATGCCCACCGCCTGGCCGCGCTTGAGTGCCTTGACCAGCATGCGCACGCCGCGTGGCGTGGCCGGCGCCATGTGCATATTGGGGCGCGTACGCATTTTCTCGATCCAGTCGCGCAGCCACGGCTGGTGCGGCGGCTTGAACAGGGCGGTGACCGGGCGCAGCAAGGCGTGGGACTGAGGCAGCACTTCAAAGCAGCCCAGGTGCGGCGTCAGGATGATGAGCCCCTTGCCGCGCGCTTGCAGCGCCCCCAAGGCCGGCCACATGTCGTCGTCGAAGCCATGCAGCTTCGCGCCGATCTGGCTGCGGCTCCAGAAGTAAGGCATCTCGATGATCATGCGCCCGGCCGAGCGGCCGGCTTCGTCGATCATCGCGTCGGTCGCATCCGGAAACGCGAGGCGGAAGTTTTCCCTCAGGCGCTGGCTATAGCGGCCGGGCAGTCTCGCCGCGACTAGCCCAAGCACGCCTCCCAAGGCTTGAAGCAGGCGGAGCGGAAAACGGGAGATCAGCCAGAAAAGAAAGGTCATCAGGCGCGAAAAGCGAGCCTGTCGCGCGTCCGTGCCGGAAAACGGGCGGGCCAACAGGCGTTTTTTTCGATGGCGGTATTCAGATCCGCGCGCAGCGTGCCGACATCCGGCAAGGCGCACGGCCAGCGCGCGCCAAGGCGGCGCTGGTGTTGCGCCGGCGCCCCTGGCGCGCTGCAACGAGTCCGGCAGGCGCGTATAATAGCGTGTATCGCCGAGTTAACTGACAACTTGCGGGGCGATGCGGCTCTAACCGGGCTGCTTGAAATACCGCTAAAGCGTCGCCGCCATGAACCGATCGGGCTGGCACGCAATAGCCAACCTGGAGAATAAGTTCGTGGCAAACGACTTCCTTTTTACTTCGGAATCCGTCTCCGAAGGCCATCCCGACAAGGTCGCCGACCAGATTTCCGACGCCGTCCTGGACGCCATCCTGGCCCAGGACAAGTACGCGCGTGTGGCAGCTGAGACGCTTTGCAACACCGGTCTGGTGGTGCTGGCCGGGGAAATCACCACGACCGCCAACGTCGACTATATCCAGATCGCGCGCGACACCATCAAGCGCATCGGCTACGACAATACCGAGTACGGGATCGACTACAAGGGCTGCGCGGTGCTGGTCGCCTATGACAAGCAATCGCCCGACATCGCCCAGGGCGTGGATCGTGCTTCCGACGACTACCTCAACCAGGGTGCCGGCGACCAGGGCCTGATGTTCGGCTACGCCTGCGACGAGACCCCGGAACTGATGCCGTTCCCGATCTACTACGCCCACCGCCTGGTCGAGCGCCAGTCGCTGCTGCGCCGCGATGGCCGCCTGCCCTGGCTGCGCCCGGACGCCAAGTCCCAGGTGACGGTGCGCTATGTCGACGGCAAGCCGCACAGCGTGGATACCGTGGTGCTGTCGACCCAGCATTCGCCCGACATCACCCAGGCCCAGATCCGCGAAGCCGTGATCGAGGAAATCATCAAGCCGGTGCTGCCGGCCGAGATGCTGAAGGAAACCAAGTACCTGGTGAACCCGACCGGGCGCTTCGTCATCGGCGGCCCGCAGGGCGACTGCGGCCTGACCGGGCGCAAGATCATCGTCGATACCTACGGCGGCGCCTCGCCCCACGGTGGCGGCGCGTTCTCGGGCAAGGACCCGTCCAAGGTCGACCGCTCGGCCGCCTACGCCGCGCGCTACGTGGCCAAGAACGTGGTGGCCTCGGGCCTGGCGCGCCAGTGCCAGGTGCAGGTCAGCTACGCCATCGGCGTGGCCCGCCCGATCAACGTGACGGTCTACACCGAAGGCACCGGCAAGATCCCCGACGCCAAGATCGCCGAGCTGGTGCAGGAGCACTTCGACCTGCGCCCGAAGGGCATCGTGCAGATGCTGGACCTGCTGCGCCCGATCTACGAGAAGACCGCCGCCTACGGCCACTTCGGCCGCGAAGAGCCGGAATTCTCGTGGGAAGCCACCGACAAGGCGGCTGCCCTGCGCGCCGCGGCCGGCCTGTAAGCGCCACCCGCGCCAGCAGCACTGACGGCAAGCCCCGCCGGCCCGCAAGGGCCAGCGGGGTTTTTTTACGCGGGCTTGATCCTGGTCCAGTCGCCGCGTGACGCCGGCGCCACGGCGGGCGGCAGGGAGTAAAATCCCGCCATCCCCAGCCGCCACGCCGGCGGCCCACCCCAAACACTGGTGACCGTTTCCAGAGGATGCCATGTCCGAAGCGCCTGTCCTTGCCCCCTCGACTTCAACCCAGCCGCCCGCCGCCGGCCAGCTCAACCTGATCCGCCCGCAGCCGTATGCCGACTGGGCGCCGCAGGTCACGGCCGAGGAACGCGCCACGCTGCGCCGCGAGCTGGAGCAGGGCGCCGTGCTGTACTTCCCGAACCTGAATTTCCGTTTCCAGCCGGGCGAAGAGCGCTTCCTGGACAGCCGCTATTCCGACGGCAAGTCCAAGAACATCAACCTGCGCGCCGACGACACCGCGGTGCGCGGCGCCCAGGGCAGCCCGCAGGACCTGGCGGACCTGTACACGCTGATCCGCCGCTACGCCGACAACAGCGAATTGCTGGTGCGCACGCTGTTCCCGGAATACATCCCGCACATGACGCGCGCCGGCACCTCGCTGCGGCCCAGCGAGATCGCCGGGCGCCCGGTCAGCTGGCGCAAGGATGACACCCGCCTGCACGTGGACTCGTTCCCGTCCAACCCGATGCTGGGCAAGCGCCTGTTGCGCGTGTTCCACAACATCGACCCGGCCGCGGCGCGCGTGTGGCGCGTGGGTGAGCCGTTCGGCGATTTTGCGCAGAAGTTCGTGCCCAAGACCCATGGCCTGTGGCCGGGGCAGGCGGCGCTGATGAAGCTGCTGCATATCACCAAGCGCAAGCGCTCGGAATACGACCACCGCATGCTGCAGCTGCATGACCTGGCCAAGGCCGACCTGGATTACCAGGCCAAGGTGCCGCAGCAGGAATTCCACTTCCCGCCGGGTTCCACCTGGATCGTCTTCAGCGACCAGCTGCTGCACGCGGCCATGCGCGGACGGGCGATGATGGAGCAGACCATCTACCTGGCGCCGCAGGCGATTTCCGACCACACCCACTCGCCCGAGGCGGTGCTGTCGCGCATGCTCGGGCGGCCGATGCTGGTGTCCTGATCAACGCAGAAGCAGGCGCAACATGGTTTCGAAGGTCTTGCCGTAGGGCGGCTTGAGCAGTCCTGCGCCGTTCAGGCCAGCCTGGTGGAACACCGGTTTCACCTTGGAGAAGGTGTCGAAGCCCGCCTGGCCGTGATAGGCGCCCATGCCGCTGGCGCCGACCCCGCCGAAGGGCAGGCCGTCCTGGGCGATATGGAACAGCGTGTCGTTGACCGTGACGCCGCCGGCAACGGTCTGGTTCATCACATGGCCGATGGCGCCGCGGTCGCGCTCGAACAGGTACAACGCCAGCGGTCGCGGGCGCGCATTGATGTAGTCCACCGCCTCGTCCAGGGTGCGGTACGTCACCACGGGCAGCACCGGCCCGAAGATCTCTTCGCGCATCGCCGTGACGCCTTCGGGAACATCCAGCAGCAGCACCGGCGGCAGGCGCCGCGCCTGCGCGTCCGGCTGGGCATCGGACAGCGGCACCACGGTCGCGCCTTGCGCCGCGGCTTCATCCACCAGCGCCGCCAGGCGCGCGAAGTGGCGCGGGCTGATGATGCTGGTGTAGTCCCGGTTGCGCGCCAGGTCCGGATAGAGCCGGTCCACGCACCGGCGTGCCGCTTCCACCAGTTGCCCGCGCAGGTCTTCCGGCACCAGCACGTAGTCTGGCGCGATGCAGGTCTGGCCCGCGTTCATCAGCTTGCCCACCAGGATGCGCTCCACCGCACGTGGCAGGTCGGCACCGGCGCCGATAATCGCCGGCGATTTGCCGCCGAGTTCCAGCGTCACCGGGGTCAGGTTGGCGGCCGCCGCGCGCATCACATGGTGGCCGACCGCGGTCGAGCCGGTGAACAGCAGGTGGTCGAAGGGCAGCGCGGTAAAGGCGCTCGCCACCTCGGCATCGCCGTTGACCACCACGATCTCGTCCGGCGCAAAGTGCTGCGGCACCAGTTGCGCGAACAAGGCCGCAAAGCGCGGCGTGTATTCCGACAGCTTCACCATGGCGCGGTTGCCCGCCGCCAGCGCGCCGGCCAGCGGCCCCACCGTCAGGTACAGCGGATAGTTCCAGGGCACCACGATGCCCACCACCCCCAGCGGCTGCGGCACCAGCCGCGAGCGGCCCGGGCGGAACCAGAAGCCGGTGGCGGCGCGGCGCACGCGCATCCAGCGCTTGCCGTGGCGCAGCGCGTCGTCGATGCCGCCCAGGCTCGGGAATACCTCCAGCAGCGCGGTTTCCTGCCGCGGCCGGTTGGTGAAGTCCGCGTGGATGGCGGCGGCAATCGCAGCCTCGTTCTCTGTCACCAGCCGGCGCAGGCGCTGCAGGCGGTCGGCGCGCACGGCCCAGGCGGGCAGCTGGTCGCGCCGCGACGCGGCGTGCATGGCGCCAAAGACGGACGACAGGTCGGGGACTTCTCGCATTGCTGCGCTCCTGGGCACGGGACGTGCGGGGAAAGTGGATGTGGATCGCGGCGGGTGGCGCTGCAGCGGTCCGCGTGTTCCCGCGCACGATAAGGTAGCGTGCCAGCCATGGCAATGGAAGTTTCCTACCAGAAGGGCAATTCAAACGCCCGTCTGCGCAGCGCCGGCGGCCCGCGCCACCGGGCTTCTCCACCGTCCGGGCTAGCGCCTACACTGAATCTCACAGCTTGCCATCCGCTGGACGGACAGGGCGCGCATGCACCGGCGCGGCCCGGCTCACGCACGCGCGCCGCCTGCGGACTCGCGGGGAGACAGATGGAAACCACCTTTGACTACGTCATCGTCGGCGCGGGCTCGGCGGGCTGTGCGCTGGCGGGGCGGCTTGCCGACAGCGGCGACGACACCATTGCCCTGGTCGAGGCCGGGCACCACGATCACCATGTGCTGGTACGCACACCCGCGGCGCTTGCCGCGCTGCTGCCGCGCGCGGGGGCACGCAACTACGGCTATGAAACCGTGCCGCAGCCAGGCCTGAACGGCCGCCGCGGCTACCAGCCGCGCGGGCGCGGGCTGGGCGGCAGTTCCTCGATCAACGCCATGATCTACACGCGCGGCCGCGCCGCCGATTATGACGCGTGGGCCGCCGCCGGCTGCGACGGCTGGTCGTGGGACGACGTGCTGCCGTACTTCCGCCGCGCCGAGTGCAATGAACGCCTGGCCGGCAGCGACGACGACCCGCTGCACGGCGGCAACGGGCCGTTGCACGTGAGCGACCTGCGCACCCCCAACCCCTTTGCCGAACGCTTCATCGAGGCCGCGCAGCAGGCGGGGTTCCCGCGCAATGACGATTTCAACGGCGAAGAACAGGAGGGCGTGGGCTGGTACCAGGTCACGCAGCACGCGGGCGAGCGCTGGAACGCGGCGCGTGCCTACCTGCACGGTGGCAACAAGCGCGACCGGGCCTGCAATGGCGGCCGCGCGCACCTGCGGGTGCTGACCGATACGCAGGCGCTGCGCATTGTCTTCGAAGGCCGCCATGCGGCCGGGGTGCAGGTGGTGCGCGAGGGCCGCCGGCAACTGCTGCGCGCGCGCCGCGACGTGATCGTGTGCGCGGGCACGTTCGGCTCGCCGCAGCTGCTGATGGTGTCGGGCGTCGGCCCCGCCGCGCACTTGCGCGAACATGGCATCGCCGTCGTGCATGACTTGCCCGGCGTGGGCGCCAACCTGCAGGACCACCTGGACATCGTGCTGCACAAGCGCGTGGCCGTGCCTGAATTGTTCGGCGTGTCGTTCGGCGGCCTGGCGCGGCTGGTGCCTGAAATGCTGCGCTACCGCCGCGAGCGCACCGGCATGATGTCAAGCAACTTCGCCGAGGCAGGCGGCTTCCTGCGCAGCCGCCCGGATCTGCCCGAACCCGACCTGCAGCTGCATTTCGTGGTCGGCATGGCCGATGACCACATGCGCCGGCTGAACTTCGGCCACGGCTATTCCTGCCATGTCTGCGTGCTGCGCCCGCGCAGCCGCGGCGAGGTGCGGCTGGCCTCGCACGATATCCGGCGCGCGCCGCTGATCGACCCGCAATACCTGAGCGATGCGCGCGACCTGGACGACATGGTCGCCGGCGTTCGCATCGTGCGCAGCATCTTTGCGCAGCCGCAGCTGGCCGGCTTCGGCGGGCGCGAACTCTATTCCGCCGGCCTGCGTGCCGATGGCAGCGACGACGCTGCCGTGCGCGAGATGATCCGCGAGCATGCCGACACCATCTACCACCCGGTGGGCACCTGCCGCATGGGCATGGATGCGATGGCGGTGGTGGACCCGCAATTGCGCGTGCGCGGCGTCGAGGGCTTGCGCGTGGTCGATGCGTCGGTAATGCCGACCCTGGTCGGCGGCAACATCAATGCGCCCGCCATCATGATCGGCGAGCGCGCGCATGACCTGATCCGCTACGCGCCGCGCGTGATGCTGCGGGTGCTGGAATCGATGGAGGCTTGAATCGCTAGCCTTCGAAGCCGCGCGAAAACACCCGCTTGAGCACGTCGGCATCCGCATCCAGGGTGCCGAACACGCGCCCGTGCTGCCGTCCCAGCCGGCTGGCGACGAACAGCTCGGCATTCTCGGTATCGGCATGCGCCAGCATCAGCGCGGCCTGTGCGGTCAGCACCAGCCCCTGCGCAAAGCGTCGGGCGCTGGCTTCCAGCAATTCCGGCGGCTGGCGCAGCAGCGCCTGCAGCGATGCCAGTTCCGCGCGCACCGCCGGATGGCCGCCGGCGCGGCGCGACAGGTCTTGCAGCAAGCGTGCGGCATCGTCGGGATTGCGCTGGATCGCGCGCAGCACGTCCAGGCACATGATGTTGCCCGAGCCTTCCCAGATCGAGTTGACCGGCGCCTCGCGGTACAGGCGCGCCATCGGGCCTTCTTCCACGTAGCCGTTGCCGCCCCAGACTTCCATGGCTTCGCCGGTGGCTTCCAGCGTGCGCTTGCAGACCCAGAACTTGGCCGCGGGGGTGACCACGCGCTTCCACGCCGCCGCGAGCGGATCATCGTCAGCGTGCTCGAAGGCGTGGCCCAGTTCCATCATCAGCAGCGTGGCCGCTTCGGATTCCAGCGCCAGGTCGGCCAGCACATTGCGCATCAGCGGCTGGTCGGCCAGCAGGCGCCCGAAGGCGCTGCGGTGGCGCGCATGGTGCAGCGCCTGCACCAGGGCCGCGCGCAGGATCGCGGCGCTGCCGATCACGCAGTCCAGCCGCGTGCCGGTGGCCATCTCGATGATGGTCGGGATGCCGCGGCCTTCCTCGCCGATCAGGATGCCGGTGGCGTCTCGGAATTCCACCTCGCTGCTGGAATTGGAGCGGTTGCCGAGCTTGTCCTTGAGCCGCTGGATCAGCACCGCGTTCTTGCTGCCGTCGTCGCGAAAGCGCGGCACGAAGAAGCACGACAGCGGGCCGTCTTCGGCGCCCATGCGCGCGACCACCAGGTGCGCATCGCACATCGGCGCGGAAAAGAACCACTTGTGCCCGGTCAGCGCGTATTCCGCGCCGCGGCCTTCGCCGCGCACCGCGCGCGCCACGGTGGTGTTGGCGCGCACGTCCGAGCCGCCCTGCTTCTCGGTCATGCCCATCCCGATCATGATCGCGCTCTTGCTGCGCCACGGCAGGTCGCGCGCATCGTGCTCGGTCGCATACAGCCGCGGCTCAAGCTCGGCAAACAATGCGGTTTCCTTGCGCAGCACCGGGATGCTGGCGAAGGTCATGGTGGGCGGGCACAGCGAGCCGGATTCCACCTGCGCCTGCAGGAAGTAGCCGGCGGTGCGCGCCACCCATGCGCCCGCGCGCGGCTGCGCGAAGGGCAGGGCCTGCAGTTGCTGGCTGCGCAACAGGGCCAGCAGCGCGTGCCAGCTCGGGTGGAAATCCACGGCGTCGATGCGCTCGCCGGTGCGGCTGTGCGTGTGCAGCTCGGGCGTGTGGCGGTTGGCATCGGCTGCCCATTGCTGGACTTCCGGCTCGCCCAGGCGCGCGCCGAACTGGCCCAGCGCGCCGGCGTGCCAGCCGCCTCCCAGCCGTTCCAGCGCGCCGCGCAGCGCCGGATCGGTGGCGAACAGGTTGTAGTGCGCGAGATCGGGCACCTGGTTGAACACGCGGTGGGTGGCAGCTTCGGTCATGGCGGGATCGGAAGATGGACGCGTCTTACTGCATGGTAGAGCACGTCGCCGGCGTTTGAGTGCGCGGTTGTCCCCTTGCGGCTGATTATTGCGCCGCAGCATGCGCGATTCGATACCTTTTCGAACAGGTGTGGCACCACAAACGGCAGGGAACTGGCACTGGCGCCCACCGGCACCTTGTGCTTAAATTCACCCCGTTGGATGAAACAGGGGTGCCGTACGGATGGGCCGTGCGGCTGAGAGAGTCCCTTCGAACCCGATCCGGCTAGTACCGGCGTGGGAAGTTTCACAAGACCAAGTCTCCAGTCCCTCCGGGACTCGCCGCCTCAGGCCTCAGGCCCCAGGCAGCGCTCACAAGGCTCCTGGTTTCGTCCACCCCGCAAGAGAGAGGACGACACCCATGGCCCGTACTGCCCCCGCTGCATCCTTCGAATCGCTCGAAAGCGACCTCGACCAGAAATTCGCCTACCCGGCTTCCAGCAAGACCTACCTGACCGGCAGCCGCCCCGATATCCGCGTACCGCTGCGCACCATCCTGCAAACGTCGACGCGCACCGACAAGGGCGAGATGCAGAATCCGCCGATCCCGGTGTACGACACCTCGGGCCCGTACAGCGATCCGGACGTGCATATCGACCTGAAGGCCGGCCTGCCCGCCGTGCGCGCCAAGTGGATCGACGAGCGTGGCGACACTGAAGTGCTGCCGGGCCTGTCGTCGGAATACGGCCGCGACCGCGCCAACGACCCCGCCACCGCGCACCTGCGCTTTGCCCAGCTGACCAACCCGCGCCGCGCCAAGGCCGGTGCCAACGTGTCGCAGATGCACTATGCGCGCCGCGGCATCATCACGCCTGAAATGGAGTACGTGGCGCTGCGCGAATCGCTGAACCTGCAGGCGCTGTACGACAAGCCCGACTACAAGGCGCTGCTGCGCCAGCACCCCGGCAACGCGCTGGGCGCCGGCCTGCCGCTGCGTCCGGAAGACATCACGCCGGAATTCGTGCGTCAGGAAATTGCCTCGGGCCGCGCCATCATTCCCGCCAACATCAACCACACCGAGCTGGAGCCGATGGCGATCGGGCGCAATTTCCGCGTCAAGATCAACGGCAACCTGGGCAACTCGGCGGTGACCTCGTCGCTGGCCGAGGAAGTGGAAAAGATGGTGTGGTCGATCCGCTGGGGCGCCGACACCATCATGGACCTGTCCACCGGCAAGCACATCCATGAAACCCGCGAATGGATCCTGCGCAACTCGCCGGTGCCGATCGGCACGGTGCCGATCTACCAGGCGCTGGACAAGACCGGCGGCATCGCCGAGGACCTGACCTGGGAGATGTTCCGCGACACGCTGATCGAGCAGGCCGAGCAGGGCGTGGACTACTTCACCATCCACGCGGGCGTGCTGCTGCGCTACGTGCCGCTGACCGCCGACCGCGTCACGGGCATTGTCTCGCGCGGTGGTTCGATCATGGCCAAGTGGTGCCTGGCACACCACAAGGAAAACTTCCTGTACACGCACTTCGACGAGATCTGCGAGATCATGAAGGCCTATGACGTGTCGTTCAGCCTCGGCGACGGCCTGCGTCCGGGTTGCATCGCGGACTCGAACGACGACGCCCAGTTCGGCGAACTGCGCACGCTGGGCGAACTGACCGCCAAGGCGTGGAAGCACGACGTGCAGGTGATGATCGAAGGCCCGGGCCACGTGCCGCTGCAGCGCATCCAGGCCAATATGGACGAAGAGCTCAAGCATTGCTACGAGGCGCCGTTCTATACCCTGGGACCGCTGGTGACGGACATCGCCCCCGGCTACGACCACATCACCAGCGGCATCGGCGCGGCCAATATCGGCTGGATGGGTACGGCAATGCTGTGCTACGTCACGCCCAAGGAGCACCTGGGCCTGCCGGACAAGGAAGACGTGCGCGAAGGCATCATCACCTACAAGATCGCGGCCCATGCTGCCGACCTTGCCAAGGGCTGGCCCGGCGCGCAGCTGCGCGACAACGCGCTGTCCAAGGCACGCTTCGAGTTCCGCTGGGAAGACCAGTTCAACCTGGGCCTCGATCCGGAACGCGCGCGTTCGTACCACGACGCCACGCTGCCGGCCGAGGGCGCCAAGATCGCCCACTTCTGCTCGATGTGCGGGCCGAAGTTCTGCTCGATGAAGATCACGCAGGAAGTGCGCGACTACGCGGCGTCGCTGCCCAAGGAAGCGAAGCAGGGCATGGAAGAGAAGTCGATCGAGTTCCTGAAGAAGGGCAGCAAGATCTACTCGTGATGCAGTGACTGGCAGTACGGGCATGGCTTCGCACCCATGCCCGCTCGTGTTTCGCCGCCGCGCAGCGCCTCGCGCGGCGGCACCGACAACAAGGAGGCCGGCGCGGCCGCACGCCCGTCCGGTACAACACCCCTCATGACAGCAGTGCAGTCGTTTGACGTCGCCATCCTCGGGGCCGGTCTTGCCGGCCGCCTGGCCGCCTGGCAACTGGTACGCAGCGGCGCCCGCGTGGCGCTGGTGGAGCGGGCCGGTCCGGACGGTGCGGGCTCGGCCGCCTATGTGGCCGCGGCCATGCTGGCGCCGCTGGCGGAATCGGCCATTGCCGAGCGCCGCATCGTCGACCTGGGCATCGCCAGCGTCGACCTGTGGCGCGCGTGGCTGGCCGAATTGCCTGAGCCGGTCTTCTTCCAGGAGGACGGCACGCTGGTGGTCTGGCATGCGCGTGACCGCGCCGAGATGTCGCTGTTCACCAGCCGCGTGCGCGCGGTGGCGCCGCCCGAACTGGTGTCGCAGCGGCTGCGCGCGCTGGACGGCAAGGGCGTGGGCGAAGTCGAGCCCGCGCTGGCGGGCCGCTTCCCGCAGGGCCTGCTGCTGGCCGGCGAAGGCCAGCTCGACAACCGTGGCGCGCTGCGCGCGCTGTTGTCGTGCGCGGTCAGCGAAGGGGTGCATTGCGTCTGGGAGGCTGGCGAGGTCGATGCCGAATCGCTGCCCAAGCTCGGCATCCGTGCCGACGTGGTGCTGGATTGCCGCGGCCTGGGCGCGCGCTCGGCGTGGCCCGCGCAGCCGGGCGGCGACAAGCCGGGCCTGCGCGGCCTGCGTGGCGAAGTGGTGCGCGTGCATGCGCCCGACGTCAGGCTGCACCGGCCGGTGCGGCTGCTGCATCCGCGCTACCCGATCTATATCGCGCCCAAGCCCAACGACCTGTACGTGATCGGCGCCACCGAGCTGGAAAGCGAGGATGATTCGCCCATGAGCGTGCGTTCCGCGCTGGAGCTGCTGTCGGCGGCGCATTCGCTGCATCCCGCCTTCGGCGAGGCGCGCGTGCTGGAACTGAACGTGCAGCGGCGCCCGACGCGGCCCGACCACCTGCCGGCGATCCGCGTGGACCAGCGCGCGCGCGTGGTGCGCGTCAACGGCTTGTACCGGCATGGCTTTTTGATTGCGCCGGCGGTGACCGAGGCTGCATGCGCGGTGGTTGGCGCGCTGCTCAAGGGCGATCCCGCGGCCCATGCGGTGCCGGCCGCGCTGCGCTGGCCTGGCATGATCGAAGCCGTGACCGAAGCGCCCGCCGCCGCAACCATGGCCGCACCTGGCGGGCTGCTGCACTAACGCATGACTGACATGGAAATCCTGCTCAACGGCCGACCGCTCGCCCTTGCCGATTCCGCCACGCTGGCGGACGCGGTGAGCGCGGCGCAGATCGCGCCCCCCTTTGCCGCGGCGGTCAACGGCCAGTTCGTGCCGCGCGGCGCCCACGCCAACACCATTCTTGCGGCCGGCGACCGCATCGACCTCGTGCAACCCGTGACGGGAGGCTGACCCATGACATTCGAACCTTCCGAAACCTTGCGCGACCCGTTCGTGCTGTATGGCGAGTCGTTCGGCTCGCGCCTGCTGCTGGGCACCGCGCGCTACCCGTCGCCGGCCACGCTGGAGGCGGCCGTGCAGGCCTCCAGGCCCGCCATGATCACAGTCGCGCTGCGCCGCCAGGGCGCGGTAGGCGCCGGCGAGGGCGGCCAGGCCTTCTGGCAGATGCTCAAGGCGCTGGACGTGCCGGTGCTGCCCAATACCGCTGGCTGCTTCACCGCGCAGGAAGTGATCACCACCGCGATGATGGCGCGCGAGGTCTTCGAAACACCGTGGATCAAGCTGGAGCTGATCGGCGACGACTACACGCTGCAGCCCGATACGCTGAACCTGCCGGCCGTGGCCGAGACCCTGATTAAGGAAGGCTTCAAGGTGCTGCCGTACTGCACCGAGGACCTGGTGCTGTGCCGCCGCCTGCTCGACGTGGGCTGCCAGGCGCTGATGCCTTGGGCCGCCCCGATCGGCACCGGCCGCGGCGCGGTCAACCCGCACGCGATGCGCGTGCTGCGCGAGCGCCTGCCCGACACCCCGCTGATCGTCGATGCCGGCCTGGGCCTGCCGTCGCATGCGGCGCAGGTGCTGGAGTGGGGCTACGACGGCGTGCTGCTCAATACCGCGGTGGCGCAGGCCGCCTACCCGGTCAATATGGCGCGCGCCTTTGCGCAGGCCGTTGAGGCCGGCCGCACCGCCTACCTGGCCGGGCCGATGCCCGAGCGCGAGGTGGCGCAGGCCAGCACCCCTGTCGTTGGCATGCCGTTCTGGCACGCCGACAGCACGGAGCAGCGCGCATGACCCGCCGCGCCGTGCATGCCGCCAGTGACGGCCCGCTGCGCCAGGCGGTGCTGGAACACTATGGCGAGACCTTCGGCGTCGATGACAAGCCGTGGCAGGCCTGGCGCCTGGCCGACGCGCCCGCGCAACCCGGCGCCCACGACGTGCTGCTGTTCGACGGCGAAGCCGACGCAGGCACGATCGCGCGCGTCGCCGCCGCGGGCGCCACGCTGATCGAGACCGACCGCGAGGGCGGCCAGTGGATCGACACGGTGCGCTCGCCGATGGGCACTTGGGTCTTCTCCGTCGCCGCCGACACCGACCAGCCGCATTCGCCCGCCTTCGTCGCGGTGCTGCTGGCCAGCCTGTCGCTGCATTTCCCCGCGCACGACGCGCTGTGCCTGGCGCGCGCCTGGGAGCCGGGCTCGGCCGACTGGCCGTCTGACTTTGCCCGCTTCCCGCATGTGCGGCACGCCGCCCTGGTGGCACCCGAGCAGGCCGCGGCGCCGTTCGCGCCGTGCCCCGCGCTGGGCCTGTACGTGGTGGTGCCAAGCGCCGAATGGATCGAGCGCCTGGCGCCGCTGAACGTGCCGACGGTGCAGCTGCGCTTCAAGTCCGACGACCCCGCCGCGGTGCGTGCCGAGATCGCACGCGCGGCGAAGGCCATGCAGGGCTCGTCGTCGCGCCTGTTCGTCAACGACCACTGGCAGGCCGCGATCGACTACCGCGCCGCCAACGGCGGCGATCAGAGCGGCATCTACGGCATCCACCTTGGCCAGGAAGACCTGGACGATGCCGACCTCGATGCGATCCGCGCTTCGGGCCTGCGCCTGGGTGTCTCCACCCATGGCTATGCCGAGATGCTGCGCGTGGCCGCGATCCGCCCCAGCTACCTGGCGCTGGGCGCGATCTTCCCGACCACCACCAAGGTGATGCCGACCCAGCCGCAGGGCATGGGCCGCTTCCGCGCCTACGTGAAGCTGATGCAGCCGGTGATCCCGTCGCTGGTGGGCATCGGCGGCGTCAACGCGGCCAATATGCGCGAGGTGCTGGCCGTCGGCGTCGGCAGTGCCGCCGTGGTGCGCGCGGTGACCGAGGCTGATGACGTGCCGGCCGCGGTGGCCCAACTGATCAGCCTGTTCCCCGCTGCCTGAGCGCGGAGCCAGCCATGGCTGCTGCTGCGCACATCCGCCTGGCAGCGGCGGACGAGGTGCCGCGCCTGGCCGATATCGAACTGGCCGCCGCGGCGCTCTTCCCTGATACGGACCTGCCGGCGCTGCTGCGCCTGGTCAGCATGCCCGAGCCGGTGCTGGCCGCCGCGCAGCGCGAAGCGCGCCTGTGGGTAGCCGAGCGCGATGGGGAACTGGCCGGCTTTGCGCTGGCCAGCCGCAACGGTGAGTGCGCCTATCTCGATGAAATGGATGTGCACCCCGACCACGGGCGCCGCGGCATCGGGCGGGCGCTGGTAGGGGCGGTGCAGGGCTGGGCG
>NZ_JBYSZI010000054.1:0-48170 GCF_058787075.1 Cupriavidus sp. FW305-46 | reverse complement strand
AACAGGTCCGTGAAACAGCTCCGCGCCGATGATAGTGCGGATTCCCGTGTGAAAGTAGGTCATCGCCAGGCTCTTATTCCCAAAACCCCTCGACAGCGTGTGCTGCGAGGGGTTTTGTCTTTTCCGGCTCGTGGTCGCGAGCGGCCTCGCGGGGCCTGCCAGGCGGCCTCAGAGCCTCCAGGAGCGACGCTGGAAAGCCCCTATAGGGTGAGAACGCAGAAATCTAAACTGCGCTTGTGGGAGTGATCAGGCGGTTCAAGCGCCACGCTGGAACGCCTTCCCTGGTCTGGCCAAGTACAGCATCCGCAACGGAAAGTGCTTGACAGGCAAGGTGAGAAGCCCCATAATCGATAGTTCTCTGCGGAGAGGTGCCCGAGTGGCTAAAGGGGGCAGACTGTAAATCTGTTGGCTTACGCCTACGCTGGTTCGAATCCAGCCCTCTCCACCAGAATGCAAGACAGCAGCCGGCAGTGCCGGTGAAGAAGCAGGAAAGAACCGGGCGGGTGTAGCTCAATGGTAGAGCAGAAGCCTTCCAAGCTTACGACGAGGGTTCGATTCCCTTCACCCGCTCCAGTCGCGCGGTTGCTGTCAGAGTAGTACGTCAAGTTTCGCCCATGTGGCTCAGTGGTAGAGCACTCCCTTGGTAAGGGAGAGGTCGGCAGTTCGATCCTGCCCATGGGCACCAAATACCACGCACTGGCAATATCGCTACCGAGACAGGAGTCGCGAAATGGCAAAGGAAAAGTTCGAGCGGACCAAGCCGCACGTGAACGTTGGTACGATTGGTCACGTTGACCATGGCAAGACCACGCTGACCGCAGCGATTGCCACGGTGCTGGCAGCCAAGTTTGGCGGTGCCGCCAAGAAGTACGACGAAATCGACGCAGCGCCGGAAGAGAAGGCACGCGGTATTACCATCAATACCGCCCACGTCGAGTACGAAACGGCCAACCGCCACTACGCGCACGTTGACTGCCCGGGCCACGCTGACTATGTGAAGAACATGATCACGGGTGCCGCCCAGATGGACGGCGCGATCCTGGTTTGCTCGGCCGCTGACGGCCCGATGCCGCAAACGCGTGAGCACATCCTGCTGGCCCGCCAGGTTGGCGTGCCGTACATCATCGTGTTCCTGAACAAGTGCGACATGGTGGACGACGCTGAACTGCTCGAGCTGGTCGAGATGGAAGTTCGCGAGCTGCTGTCGAAGTACGAGTTCCCCGGCGACGACACCCCGATCATCAAGGGTTCGGCCAAGCTGGCGCTGGAAGGCGACAAGGGCGAGCTGGGCGAAGTGGCCATCATGAACCTGGCCGAAGCGCTGGACACCTACATCCCGACGCCGGAGCGTGCCGTTGACGGTACCTTCCTGATGCCGGTGGAAGACGTGTTCTCGATCTCGGGTCGCGGCACCGTGGTGACCGGCCGTATCGAGCGCGGCGTGGTGAAGGTCGGTGAGGAAATCGAAATCGTCGGTATCAAGCCGACGGTGAAGACCACCTGCACCGGCGTGGAAATGTTCCGCAAGCTGCTGGACCAGGGTCAAGCCGGCGACAACGTTGGCCTGCTGCTGCGCGGCACCAAGCGTGAAGACGTCGAGCGCGGCCAGGTGCTGTGCAAGCCGGGTTCGATCAAGCCGCACACCCACTTCACCGGCGAGGTGTACATCCTGTCGAAGGACGAAGGCGGCCGTCACACCCCGTTCTTCAACAACTACCGCCCGCAGTTCTACTTCCGTACGACCGACGTGACCGGCTCGATCGAGCTGCCGAAGGACAAGGAAATGGTCATGCCGGGTGACAACGTGTCGATCACCGTCAAGCTGATCGCCCCGATCGCCATGGAAGAAGGCCTGCGCTTCGCTATCCGTGAAGGTGGCCGTACCGTCGGCGCCGGCGTCGTGGCAAAGATCCTCGACTAAGTTGTTTGATAGCGAACGCGGCACCAACCGGCCGCGTTCGTTGCCAGAAGGGGTTGGCGCCAGCGCCGGCCCCACAGTTGTTTTAGGGGTATAGCTCAACTGGCAGAGCGTCGGTCTCCAAAACCGAAGGTTGGGGGTTCGATTCCCTCTGCCCCTGCCAAATCAATCAGCCGCGTCGCGAAGAGCAATCGTGACGCGGCTTAGTCTCGTTTGCGAAACATGGCCAATCCCAATGTTGAAACCGTGAACGCCAGCAGCGGCAAGTGGATGCTTGGCGTGGCGGTGCTGCTGGTGGTTGCGGGCGTCATCGGTTTCTATGCACTGGCACAGCAACCGTCTTATGTACGTGGCGCCGCACTGTTCGGTGGTATTGCACTGGGTATCGTAGTTGCGCTGGTGTCGGCACCAGGCAAGGACTTTATCGGGTTCGCCAAGGAATCGTATCGGGAAGTTCGCAAGGTCGTCTGGCCGACGCGCAAGGAAGCCGGGCAAATGACGGGGCTGGTCTTCGTCTTTGTCGTCATCATGGCGCTGTTCCTGTGGTCGGCTGACAAGCTCATCGAGTGGGTCGTCTTCTCGCTCGTGCTGGGCTGGAAATAAGAGGTAGCACATGACGGATAACGCTCAGCAGGAAACCACCGCGCCGGAATCGCCTTCGTCGAAGAAGCGCTGGTATGTCGTGCATGCCTATTCCGGCATGGAGAAGAGCGTGCAGCGCGCGCTGCAGGAGCGCATCGAACGCGCCGAGATGCAGGACAAGTTTGGCCGCATCCTGGTGCCTTCCGAAGAAGTCGTGGAAATCAAGGGCGGCCACAAGTCGGTCACCGAGCGTCGTTTCTTCCCCGGCTACGTGCTGGTGGAAATGGAAATGACCGACGAGACCTGGCACCTGGTGAAGAACACCAGCAAGGTCACCGGTTTCGTGGGCGGCGCCCGCAACCGCCCGAGCCCGATTTCGCAGCGCGAAGTCGACAAGATCATGACCCAGATGCAGGAAGGGGTCGAGAAGCCGCGTCCCAAGACGCTGTTCGAGGTGGGCGAAATGGTGCGCGTCAAGGACGGCCCGTTCACCGACTTCAACGGCAACGTGGAAGAAGTGAACTACGAGAAATCGCGCCTGCGCGTCTCGGTCACGATCTTCGGGCGTGCCACGCCGGTCGAGCTCGAGTTCGGCCAGGTCGAGAAGGTTTAAGGAATTTGCCGGCTGCGGCCTGAAAGGGCGGCAACTGGCAACGGCGACGCCCCGGTGGCGGCGCCAAGAGGAGCGTGAGGCCGTGCCGAAGGTGCGGCGACAGCGCGTTACGACTCAACAGGATCGCATCCCGAAAGAGCGATCCGGATTGGAGTAGAGATGGCCAAGAAGATCATTGGCTTTATCAAGCTGCAGATTCCGGCTGGTAAGGCAAATCCCTCCCCGCCCGTTGGTCCCGCACTGGGTCAGCGTGGTCTGAACATCATGGAGTTCTGCAAGGCGTTCAACGCCCAGACCCAGGGTATGGAACCCGGTCTGCCGGTGCCGGTGGTGATTACCGCCTTCGCCGACAAGAGCTTCACCTTCGTGATGAAGTCGCCCCCGGCGACCGTGCTGATCAAGAAGGCAGCAGGCATCACCAAGGGTTCGCCGAAGCCCCACACCGACAAGGTTGGCAAGATCACCCGCGCCCAGGCTGAAGAAATCGCCAAGGCCAAGAACGCTGACCTGACCGCCGCCGACCTGGACGCCGCCGTGCGTACCATCGCCGGTTCGGCTCGTTCGATGGGCATCACCGTGGAGGGTCTGTAAATGGCTAAGGTTTCCAAGCGCGTCGCCGCCAACAAGGCGAAGATCGAGCGTACCAAGTTTTACCCGATCGACGAGGCCCTGGGCCTGGTGAAGGGCTGCGCCTCGGCGAAGTTCGACGAGTCGATCGACGTGGCCGTGCAGCTGGGCATTGACGCCAAGAAGTCGGACCAGGTGGTTCGTGGTTCGGTGGTGCTGCCCGCAGGTACCGGCAAGTCGGTTCGCGTGGCTGTGTTCGCCCAGGGCGAAAAGGCCGAAGCCGCCAAGGCCGCCGGTGCTGACATCGTCGGCATGGAAGACCTGGCCGAGCAAGTCAAGGCCGGCAACCTGAACTTCGACGTCGTGATCGCTTCGCCGGACACGATGCGTATCGTCGGTACGCTGGGCCAGATCCTGGGCCCGCGCGGCCTGATGCCGAACCCGAAGGTCGGTACCGTGACGCCCGACGTGGCCCAGGCCGTGAAGAACGCCAAGGCTGGCCAGGTGCAGTTCCGTGTCGACAAGGCCGGTATCATCCACGCCACCATCGGCCGCCGCTCGTTCGACGACGCAGCGCTGAAGAGCAACCTGTCCGCACTGCTGGAAGCCCTGGTGAAGTCCAAGCCGGCTACGAGCAAGGGCGTGTACCTGCGCAAGATCGCCGTCTCGTCCACCATGGGCGTTGGCGTGCGCGTGGAACAAGCTTCGCTGTCGGCCTGAGCTGACGGCATGGGCTGACCGGACCCGATAGCACCGGTCGGCCGCGAATTGAAGATCCTGGCGTAAGCGGGGATCGGCTCCGGACCTGGTTCTGCCAAGCGGCGGGACAAGGACAGGGAGCAAGGCTTTGGGCAGTGGCGGCAGTCGGACACGTTGTGTTCAGGCAGTCGCCGCTGGTTATCAAAGACCGCTGGTGTCCGCATGACCGCAGTCAGGCATGCGGGCTTAATCGGCCGGGAGGTACAAGCAGGGCCAGGTGCCGTGCATGACCAACCCCGGGCAACCAGCGCAGATGGCGCACCCGAAGGGATTGATGAATCCGGGCCTGTCCCGGGTGATTCGGGCCAATCGGACGCCGTTCGTTTGTGCTGACGTGAAGACTCCGGTATTGCCGGAGGGCTAGCGTCATTTTGGAGCTTAACCGTGCCACTCAATATTGAAGATAAGAAGGCCGTCGTTGCTGAGGTTTCGGCGCAAGTCGCCAAGGCCCAGACCATCGTCGTGGCCGAATATCGCGGCATTACGGTTGGCGATCTGACCAAGCTGCGTTCCACCGCTCGTCAGCAAGGCGTGTACCTGCGTGTTCTGAAGAACACGCTGGCCCGCCGTGCCGTCGAAGGTACGCCGTTTGCAAGCCTCGCAGAGCAGATGACCGGTCCGCTGATCTACGGTATTTCCGAAGATGCAGTGTCGTCGGCCAAGGTTCTGAACGACTTCGCCAAGACCAACGACAAGCTGGTCCTGCGCGCCGGGTCGTATGACGGCAAGGTTCTCGACGCTGCCGCCGTGAAGGCGCTGGCCTCGATCCCGAGCCGCGACGAACTGATTGCTCAGCTGCTGGGCGTGATGCAGGCACCGGTGTCGGGCTTCGCCCGTCTGCTGGCTGCACTGGCTGCCAAGAACGCCGAAGGCGCTCCCGCGGAAGCGGAAGCCGCTGGCGCCTAAGGCAATCCAGGCCTCGCATCGAAAGATCGCATTACCGATACCGAATCAAATCTAGTAGGAGTATTTCAAATGGCAATCACCAAAGACGACATCCTGGAAGCCGTTGGCGCGATGTCCGTGATGGAACTGAACGACCTGGTCAAGGCGTTCGAAGAGAAGTTTGGCGTGTCGGCTGCTGCCATGGCTGTGGCTGCTGCCCCGGGCGCCGGCGGTGCCGCCGCTGCTGAAGAGCAGACCGAGTTCAACGTGATCCTGGCCGAAGTCGGCGCCAACAAGGTCGGCGTGATTAAGGCTGTTCGCGAAATCACCGGCCTGGGCCTGAAGGAAGCCAAGGACCTGGTTGATGGCGCACCGAAGCCCGTCAAGGAAGGCGTGGACAAGGCTGCTGCTGCCGAAGCCAAGAAGAAGCTGGAAGACGCTGGCGCGAAGGTCGACGTCAAGTAAGGCATTGCTCGCGTGCCCTTTCGGCACGCGGATGGGGCTGGCAAAGGGAAATTCCCGGCGCCAGCCTTTTTGCGCTTGTGCGAAAGTGTTTTGAGAAGCACTCTTCGCAACAGAAAGTGATGTTTGCGAGTCTCGATGCCCTTGGGCATGCCGGAGTCTCAGCAGAGGCCAAACATCAGTGGCACACTAAGTGGTTGCTGCTGATGTTTGTCTTCTGAACCGACTGCAGAAGACAAGTTTGGTCGGGTGTCCCCCGGGCGAGTACAGGCGTTGCGCTTGATGCGACGACCACACCGCCCGCAGCGTGCGGACACCGTCAGCCAGAGGTTGGTAGCGGCCAACCGCCAAATCCCCTCCCAGTCGCTGAACACCTCAGGTCCGGCCAGGTCCAGCCAGCCCTGCGATGATTCGGAGATCCCATGGCGTACAGCTTCACCGAAAAGAAGCGCATTCGCAAAAGCTTTGCGAAGCGCGCGACGGTACATCAGGTTCCATTCCTGCTTGCCACCCAGATTGAATCCTACACTCAGTTCTTGCAAGCGGAAACGCCGACCGCGCGTCGCAAGACCGAAGGCCTCCAGGCCGCTTTCAACGCAATCTTCCCGATCTCCTCGCATAACGGGCTTGCCCGTATGGAGTTCGTCTCGTATCACCTGTCCAACCCGCCGTTCGACGTCAAGGAGTGCCAGCAGCGTGGCCTGACGTTCCACTCGGCCCTGCGCGCCAAGGTTCGCCTGATCATCAACGATCGCGAGAACCCGGGCAAGGTCAAGGAAGTGAAGGAGCAGGAAGTCTACATGGGTGAGATCCCCCTGATGACTTCCACCGGTTCGTTCGTCATCAACGGCACCGAGCGTGTCATCGTCTCGCAGCTGCACCGCTCGCCGGGCGTGTTCTTCGAGCACGACAAGGGCAAGACCCACAGCTCGGGCAAGCTGCTGTTCTCGGCACGTATCATTCCCTACCGCGGTTCGTGGCTGGACTTCGAATTCGATCCGAAGGACATCCTGTACTTCCGCGTCGACCGCCGCCGCAAGATGCCGGTGACGATCCTGCTGAAGTCGATCGGCCTGACCCCGGAACAGATCCTCGCGCACTTCTTCGTGTTCGACAACTTCACGCTGCAGGCCGAAGGCGCGCAGCTGGAGTTCGTGCCCGAGCGCCTGCGCGGTGAAGTCGCGCGCTTCGACATCGCCGACAAGAACGGCCGCGTGGTGGTCGAGAAGGACAAGCGGATCAACGCCAAGCACATCCGCGACCTGGATTCGGCCGGCACCAAGCTGATCAGCGTGCCGGAAGACTACCTGCTGGGCCGCGTGCTGGCCAAGAACATCATCGACCCGGATACCGGCGAGGTGATTGCCAACGCCAACGACGAGCTGACCGAAACGCTGCTGGAAAACCTGCGCGAAGCCGGCGTCAAGCAGATCCAGACCCTGTACACCAACGACCTGGATCAGGGCCCGTACATGTCGCAGACCCTGCGCGTGGACGAGACCGCCGACCAGACCGCTGCGCGGATCGCGATCTACCGCATGATGCGCCCGGGCGAGCCGCCGACCGAAGAAGCGGTGGAAGCGCTGTTCCAGCGCCTGTTCTACAGCGAAGAGTCGTACGACCTGTCGCGCGTTGGCCGCATGAAGGTCAACAGCCGTCTGGGCCGCCCGACCGGCGAAGGCGCCATGGTGCTGCAGGACGAGGACATCCTCGAGACCATCAAGATCCTGGTCAACCTGCGCAACGGCAAGGGCGAGGTCGATGACATCGATCACCTGGGCAACCGTCGCGTGCGTTGCGTCGGCGAACTGGCCGAAAACCAGTTCCGCGCCGGCCTGTCGCGCGTGGAGCGTGCCGTCAAGGAACGTCTGGGCCAGGCCGAGACCGAGAACCTGATGCCGCACGACCTGATCAACTCGAAGCCGATCTCGTCGGCGATCCGCGAGTTCTTCGGTTCGTCGCAGCTGTCGCAGTTCATGGACCAGACCAACCCGCTGTCCGAGATCACGCACAAGCGCCGTGTCTCCGCACTGGGCCCGGGCGGCCTGACGCGCGAGCGCGCCGGCTTTGAAGTCCGTGACGTGCACCCGACCCACTATGGCCGCGTGTGCCCGATCGAAACGCCGGAAGGTCCGAACATTGGTCTGATCAACTCGCTGGCACTGTATGCCCGCCTGAACGAATACGGCTTCCTGGAAACGCCGTACCGCAAGGTGGTCGACAGCAAGCTGACCGACCAGGTCGACTACCTGTCCGCGATCGAGGAAGGCAAGTACGTGGTGGCGCAGGCCAACGCGACCGTTGACGCCGACGGCAACCTGACCGACGAACTGGTGTCGGCGCGTGAAGGCTCCGAGCGTGAAACCCGCATGGTCACGCCGGACCGCGTGCAGTACATCGACGTGGCGCCGTCGCAGATCGTGTCGGCCGCTGCCTCGCTGGTGCCGTTCCTGGAACACGATGACGCGAACCGTGCACTGATGGGCGCCAACATGCAGCGCCAGGCCGTGCCTTGCCTGCGTCCGGACAAGCCGCTGGTCGGCACCGGCATCGAGCGCACCGTTGCGGTCGACTCGGGTACGGCCGTGCAGGCGATGCGTGGCGGCGTGGTCGACTACGTCGACGCGATGCGTATCGTGATCCGCGTGAACGACGACGAAGCCGTGGCCGGTGAAGTCGGCGTGGACATCTACAACCTGATCAAGTACACGCGCTCGAACCAGAACACCAACATCAACCAGCGTCCGATGGTCAAGGTTGGCGATATCGTTGCCCGCAACGATGTGATCGCCGACGGCGCCTCGACCGACCTGGGCGAACTGGCCCTGGGCCAGAACATGCTGGTGGCGTTCATGCCGTGGAACGGCTACAACTTCGAGGATTCGATCCTGATCTCGGAGCGTGTGGTGGCCGAAGACCGCTATACCTCGATCCACATCGAGGAACTGTCGGTCGTTGCCCGCGACACCAAGCTGGGACCGGAAGAAATCACGCGCGATATCTCGAACCTGGCCGAAGCCCAGCTGGCTCGCCTGGACGAGTCGGGCATCACCTACATCGGCGCTGAAGTCGAAGCCGGCGACGTGCTGGTTGGCAAGGTCACACCAAAGGGCGAGACCCAGCTGACCCCGGAAGAGAAGCTGCTGCGCGCGATCTTCGGCGAGAAGGCTTCGGACGTGAAGGACACCTCGCTGCGCGTGCCGTCGGGCATGAGCGGCATCGTGATCGACGTCCAGGTCTTCACCCGCGAAGGCGTGACCCGCGACAAGCGTGCCCAGTCGATCATCGACGACGAACTGAAGCGCTACCGCCTGGACCTGAACGACCAGCTGCGTATCGTGGAAGGCGACGCGTTCCAGCGTCTGGAGCGCCTGCTCATCGACAAGACCGTCAATGGCGGTCCGAAGAAGCTGGCCAAGGGTGCCAAGATCACCAAGGAATACCTGGCGGATATCGACAGGTACCACTGGTTCGACATCCGTCCGGCCGACGAAGAACTGGCTGCCCAGCTGGAAGCCGTCAAGGAAGCCATCGAGCAGAAGCGCCACGAGTTCGACCTGGCCTTCGAAGAGAAGCGCAAGAAGCTCACGCAGGGCGACGAACTGCCGCCGGGCGTGATCAAGATGGTCAAGGTGTACCTGGCCGTCAAGCGCCGCCTGCAGCCTGGCGACAAGATGGCCGGCCGTCACGGCAACAAGGGTGTCGTGTCCAAGATCACCCCGATCGAAGACATGCCCTACATGGCCGACGGTACGCCTGCCGACATCGTGCTGAATCCGCTGGGCGTGCCTTCGCGGATGAACGTGGGTCAGATTCTCGAGACCCACCTGGGCTGGGCCGCGCGCGGCCTGGGCGAGCGCATCGGCAACATGCTGAAGGCGCAAGCCAAGGCAGCCGAAGTGCGCAAGCTGCTCACGCAGATCTACAACGAGAGCGGCAAGGTCGAAGACCTCGACAGCCTGTCGGATTCGGAAGTCCTGGAGCTGGCCGAGAACCTGAAGAAGGGCGTGCCGTTCGCGACGCCGGTGTTCGATGGTGCGCATGAGGACGAAATCCGCCGCATGCTGGACCTCGCCTATCCGGAAGAGATCGCGAAGGAGAAGGGCCTGACCGCTTCCAAGCAGCAGGTCACGCTGTTCGACGGCCGCACCGGCGAAGCGTTCGAGCGTCCGGTCACGCTGGGTGTGATGCACATGCTGAAGCTGCACCACCTGGTCGACGACAAGATGCACGCGCGTTCCACCGGCCCGTACTCGCTGGTGACGCAGCAGCCGCTGGGTGGTAAAGCCCAGTTCGGTGGCCAGCGTTTCGGTGAGATGGAAGTTTGGGCACTGGAAGCCTACGGCGCGTCGTACGTGCTGCAGGAAATGCTGACGGTCAAGTCCGATGACGTGAACGGCCGTACCAAGGTGTACGAGAACATCGTCAAGGGCGAGCACTCGATCGATGCCGGCATGCCGGAATCGTTCAACGTGCTGGTGAAGGAAATCCGCTCGCTGGGTATCGACATCGACCTCGATCGCTACTGATCGGGCAGGTGAGGGGAGCCGGTTGCGGCCGGCTCCCTGTCGACACTACAGGCGAAGGATTTCCCACAGGATGAATGCCATCGACCCGGACAGACTCCGGGGCGATGGCGAAACAAGGAGTTGCAATGAAAGCATTGCTCGATCTCTTTAAGCAGGTACAGCAGGAAGAGCAGTTCGACGCGATCAAGATCGGCCTGGCCTCGCCCGAGAAGATCCGTTCGTGGTCGTACGGCGAAGTGAAGAAGCCGGAAACGATCAACTACCGTACCTTCAAGCCGGAACGCGACGGCCTGTTCTGCGCCAAGATCTTTGGCCCGATCAAGGACTACGAGTGCCTGTGCGGCAAGTACAAGCGCCTGAAGCACCGTGGCGTGATCTGCGAGAAGTGCGGCGTTGAAGTGACGCTGGCCAAGGTGCGCCGCGAGCGCATGGGCCACATCGAACTGGCCGCGCCGACCGCGCACATCTGGTTCCTGAAGTCGCTGCCGTCGCGCCTGGGCATGGTCCTGGACATGACGCTGCGCGACATCGAGCGCGTGCTGTACTTTGAAGCATTCGTGGTGATCGAACCCGGCATGACCCCGCTCAAGAAGAGCCAGATCATGTCCGAAGACGACTACCTGGCGAAGTGCGACGAGTACGGCGAGGGCGAGTTCGTCGCCATGATGGGTGCCGAGGGTATCCGTGAACTGCTGCGCGGCATCGACATCGAGAAGCAGATCGAACAGATCCGCGCCGAGCTGCAGGCCACCGGCTCCGAAGCCAAGATCAAGAAGTTCGCCAAGCGCCTGAAGGTGCTCGAGGCCTTCCAGCGTTCGGGCATCAAGCCCGAGTGGATGATCCTCGAAGTGCTGCCGGTGCTGCCGCCCGAGCTGCGTCCGCTGGTGCCGCTGGACGGCGGCCGCTTCGCGACCTCGGACCTGAACGACCTGTATCGCCGCGTCATCAACCGTAACAACCGCCTCAAGCGCCTGCTGGAGCTGAAGGCGCCTGAGATCATCGTGCGCAACGAAAAGCGCATGCTGCAGGAAGCGGTTGACTCGCTGCTGGACAACGGCCGTCGCGGCAAGGCGATGACCGGCGCCAACAAGCGTCCGCTGAAGTCCCTGGCCGAAATGATCAAGGGCAAGGGCGGCCGTTTCCGTCAGAACCTGCTGGGCAAGCGCGTCGACTACTCGGGCCGTTCGGTCATCGTGGTGGGCCCGACGCTCAAGCTGCACCAGTGCGGCCTGCCCAAGCTGATGGCGCTCGAGCTGTTCAAGCCGTTCATCTTCCACAAGCTGGAAACGATGGGCATCGCCACCACCATCAAGGCGGCGAAGAAGGAAGTCGAAAGCCAGACCCCGGTGGTGTGGGACATCCTCGAAGAGGTGATCCGCGAGCACCCGGTGATGCTGAACCGTGCGCCGACGCTGCACCGCCTGGGTATCCAGGCGTTCGAGCCGGTGCTGATCGAAGGCAAGGCCATCCAGCTGCACCCGCTGGTCTGCGCGGCGTTCAACGCCGACTTCGACGGTGACCAGATGGCTGTCCACGTGCCGCTGTCGCTGGAAGCGCAGATGGAAGCCCGCACCCTGATGCTGGCCTCCAACAACGTGCTGTTCCCGGCCAACGGCGATCCGTCGATCGTGCCGTCGCAAGACGTGGTGCTGGGTCTGTACTACACGACCCGCGACAAGATCAACGGCCGCGGCGAGGGCATGACCTTCGCCGATATCAGCGAAGTGATTCGCGCCTACGAGAACAAGGAAGTCGAGCTGGCTTCCCGCGTGAACGTGCGTATCACCGAGTATGAGCTGGTCGACAAGGACGCCGAGGGCGACGCCCGTTTCGCACCCAAGATCACGCTGCAGGCCACCACGGTCGGCCGCGCGATCCTGTCCGAGATCCTGCCCAAGGGCCTGCCGTTCTCGGTGCTGAACAAGCCGCTCAAGAAGAAGGAAATCTCGCGCCTGATCAACACCGCGTTCCGCAAGTGCGGCCTGCGCGAGACCGTGATCTTCGCCGACAAGCTGCTGCAGTCGGGCTTCCGCCTGGCAACCCGCGCCGGTATCTCGATCGCGATCGACGACATGCTGGTGCCGCCCGCCAAGGAAAAGATCATCGCCGAGGCCTCGGCCAAGGTGAAGGAATACGACAAGCAGTACATGTCGGGTCTGGTGACCGACCAGGAACGCTACAACAACGTCGTGGACATCTGGGGCGCCGCCGGCGACCAGGTGGGCAAGGCGATGATGGAGCAGCTCCAGCACGAAGACGTGGTCGACCGCGAAGGCAAGACCGTGAAGCAAGAGTCGTTCAACTCCATCTACATGATGGCCGACTCGGGCGCACGGGGTTCCGCCGCGCAGATCCGCCAGCTGGCTGGTATGCGTGGCCTGATGGCCAAGCCGGATGGCTCGATCATTGAAACGCCGATTACGGCGAACTTCCGTGAAGGCCTGAACGTTCTGCAGTACTTCATCTCGACCCACGGTGCCCGTAAGGGTCTGGCGGATACGGCACTGAAGACCGCGAACTCGGGTTACCTGACCCGTCGTCTGGTCGACGTGACCCAGGATCTGGTCGTGGTGGAAGACGATTGCGGTACCTCCAACGGCGTGGCCATGAAGGCCCTGGTCGAAGGCGGTGAAGTGATCGAAGCCCTGCGCGACCGTATCCTCGGCCGTGTGACCGTGGCCGACGTGGTGAACCCGGAAACCCAGGAAACCGCGATCGAATCCGGCACGCTGCTGGACGAAGATCTGGTCGAGCTGATCGACAACATCGGCGTGGACGAAGTCAAGGTCCGCACCCCGCTGTCGTGCGACACGCGCTACGGCCTGTGCGGCAAGTGCTATGGCCGCGATCTGGGCCGCGGCGTGCTGGTGAACTCCGGCGAAGCGGTGGGCGTGATTGCCGCCCAGTCGATCGGTGAGCCGGGCACGCAGCTGACCATGCGTACGTTCCACATCGGTGGTGCGGCATCGCGTGCGGCAGTGGCATCGAGCGTGGAAGCCAAGGCAACCGGTACCGTGCGTTTCACGGCGACCATGCGTTACGTCACCAATGCGAAGGGCGAACTGATCGTCATCTCGCGTTCGGGCGAAGCGCTGATCACCGACGACCACGGCCGTGAGCGCGAGCGCCACAAGATCCCGTACGGCGCCACGCTGCTGGTGCAGGACGGCCAGGCCATCAAGGCTGGCACGCAGCTGGCCACGTGGGACGCGCTGACTCGACCGATCGTTTCGGAATACACCGGTACGACCAAGTTCGAGAACGTCGAAGAAGGCGTGACCGTCGCCAAGCAGATGGACGAAGTGACGGGCCTGTCGACCCTGGTGGTGATCGACGCCAAGCGCCGCACGGCTGCAACCAAGGGCATCCGCCCGCAGGTGAAGCTGCTCGACGCGAATGGCCAGGAAGTGAAGATCCCGGGCACGGACCACTCCGTGACCATCGGCTTCCAGGTCGGCGCGCTGATTACCGTGAAGGACGGCCAGCAAGTGCACGTTGGTGAAGTGCTCGCACGTATCCCGACCGAATCGCAGAAGACCCGCGACATTACCGGTGGTCTGCCGCGTGTGGCCGAGCTGTTCGAAGCGCGTTCGCCGAAGGACGCCGCCGTGCTGGCGGAAGTCACCGGCACGACCTCGTTCGGCAAGGACACCAAGGGCAAGCAGCGCCTGGTCATTACCGACCTGGACGGCAATGCCCACGAGTTCCTGATCGCGAAGGAAAAGCAGGTGCTGGTGCACGACGGCCAGGTGGTGAACAAGGGCGAAATGATCGTGGAAGGTCCGGCGGACCCGCACGACATCCTGCGCCTGAAGGGCATCGAAGAGCTGGCGCACTACATCGTGGACGAAGTGCAGGACGTGTACCGTCTGCAGGGCGTGAAGATCAACGACAAGCACATCGAGGTGATCGTTCGCCAGATGCTGCGTCGTGTGCAGATCGCCGACGTGGGCGACACCAAGTTCATCCCGGGTGAACAGGTGGAGCGCTCGGAACTGCTCGACGAGAACGACCGCGTGATCGCCGAAGGCAAGCGTCCGGCGACCTACGAGAACCTGCTGCTGGGTATTACCAAGGCGTCGCTGTCGACCGACAGCTTCATCTCGGCGGCATCGTTCCAGGAAACCACGCGCGTGCTGACCGAAGCCGCGATCATGGGCAAGACCGACGACCTGCGTGGTCTGAAGGAAAACGTGATCGTGGGTCGTCTGATCCCGGCCGGTACCGGCCTGGCCTACCACCGTGCCCGCAAGGCGCGCGAGGCCTCCGAGCGCGAACGCGCCCAGGCGATCGCCGAAGAAGAGCAGTCGCTCTTCATCGAGCCGGCGCCGGTGGTGCAGGCGACGACCGAAGGCGAAGGCGACAACGTCTGATCGCAGTAAGCTGTTTGCCGCCGCAAGGCGGCCCGAAAGCCCGGCTGATCCAGCCGGGCTTTTTTTCTTTCCGCCCGCAGCCGGCCCTGTCGTGAGAATGTTCGGACTGTTAGCCCGGCGGGCACGGAAGCGGCCCCCTTAGTGGTATGGTTACGGCTTTTCCGGCTTCAGCAATTCCGTTGTCTATGTCGCACGCGCTGGCGATCCTCAAAGATGTGTTCGGCTACCACGCCTTCCGTGGGCGCCAGGCCGAGATCATCGACCACGTTGCGACGGGCGGCGACTGCCTGGTGCTGATGCCGACCGGCGGCGGCAAGTCGCTGTGCTACCAGATCCCGGCGCTGCTGCGCCAGCGTGCCGGCGACGGCGTCGGCATCGTAGTGTCGCCGCTGATCGCGCTGATGCAGGACCAGGTCGCGGCGCTGACTGAAGCGGGCGTACGCGCCGCAGTGCTCAATTCGACGCTGACCGGGTCCGAGGCCTCGGCGGTCGAGCGCGACCTGCTGGCCGGGCGCATCGAGATCCTTTACGTGGCGCCGGAACGGTTGATGACGCCACGCTTCCAGGACTTGCTCGAGCGCATTCGGGTCGGGCTCTTTGCCATCGACGAAGCGCACTGCGTGTCGCAGTGGGGCCACGACTTCCGCCCCGAGTACATCCAGTTGTCGGTGCTGCACGAGCGCTTCCCGTACGTGCCGCGCATCGCGCTGACGGCAACGGCCGACGCACTCACGCGCAACGAGATCATCGAGCGCCTGGCGCTGGACAACGCCCGCGTCTTCATCTCCAGCTTCGACCGGCCCAATATCCGCTACCGCATCGTCGAGAAGGACAATGCGCGCCAGCAGCTGCTGGCCTTCATCAAGGCCGAGCACACTGCGGCCGACGGCAACCATGACAGCGGCATCGTCTATTGCCTGTCGCGCAAGAAGGTGGAGGACACGGCGCAGTGGCTGAGCGGACAGGGCATCAATGCGCTGGGCTACCACGCCGGCATGGATGCCCAGGTGCGCCAGCACCACCAGGCCCGCTTCCGCGAGGAAGAAGGACTGGTGATGGTGGCGACGATCGCCTTCGGCATGGGTATCGACAAGCCCGACGTGCGCTTTGTCGCCCACCTGGACCTGCCCAAGAGCATGGAAGGCTACTACCAGGAAACCGGGCGCGCCGGCCGCGACGGCCTGCCGGCCAATGCCTGGATGGCCTACGGCCTGGGCGACGTGGTGCAGCAGAAGCGCATGATCGACGAGTCCGAGGCGGACGAGGCCTTCAAGCGCGTGTCGTCGTCCAAGCTCGATGCGCTGCTGGGCCTGTGCGAGACCGCGGGCTGCCGGCGCGTGCGCATCCTGGCGTATTTCAACGAGGCCAGTGAACCCTGCGGCAACTGCGATACCTGCCTGGAGCCGCCGGCCACCTGGGACGGCACGCGCGAGGCGCAGATGGCGCTGTCCTGCGTGTACCGCACCGCGCAGGCGAGCCGGGTTCACTTCGGCGCCACCCACCTGATCGACGTGCTGCGCGGCAACAGCTCGGAGAAGATCCGCCAGTGGGGGCACGACAAGGTGTCCACCTTCGGCATCGGCAAGGACCGCTCGGTGCATGAATGGCATACGGTGTTCCGCCAGCTGATTGCCCAGGGTCTGCTGACCATCGACCATGGCGGCCATGGCGCGCTGCTGCTGGGCGAGGACGCGCGCGTGGTGCTCAAGGGCGAGCGCCAGATCATCCTGCGCCGCCAGGCCACCAAGCCGGGCAAGTCCGGCGAGCGTGCCGCGCGCGGCACCCGCACCGACCACACCGCCGACATGGACGCAGACATGCTGGCCAACTGGGAGGCGCTGCGCCGCTGGCGCACCGAGGCCGCGCGCGAGCACGGCGTGCCGGCCTATGTCATCTTCCACGACGCAACGCTGGCGGAGCTGGCCCGGACTGCGCCGGGCTCCCTGTCGGCGATGCAGGGCATTCCCGGGATCGGTGCCTCCAAGCTGGAGCGCTACGGACAGTCCATCCTGGAAGCGCTCCGCGGGGTCTGACCGAGGGCAGCGTCAGCGCGTCCCGGGTCGGGTATACAGCTTGACGGTATACGATTCCCCTGCTAGGATGCCAGATTCGAGTTTTTGGCTTTGGATTTCGCTCGCCCCGTCGGAGAAGTGGCCTTTAGGCCGCTGCCGGCAAGCCTTCCGGACTGGGTTTCCATGGACCGGTGGCGGCAGACGCGGGATCCGGGTGCCGGCTCGCGCTCTTTGGCATGCTGTTACCGCACAGTCCCGTCTCCAGAGCGCGTCCGCTCATCTCTCCCGCCCAAAACCCGTAGTTGCCTCTCCATTTCGGTGCATGCCGGTGCGAGGGGCGTTTTTCGTCAAACCAAGCTGGATTGAACAATGCCAACTATCAACCAACTGGTTCGCAAGCCGCGCGTCTCTGAAGTCGTCAAGAGCAAGAGCCCGGCGCTTGAGAACTGCCCCCAGCGCCGTGGCGTGTGCACCCGCGTGTACACCACGACGCCGAAGAAGCCGAACTCGGCACTGCGTAAGGTTGCCAAGGTGCGCCTGACCAACGGTTTCGAAGTCATTTCGTACATCGGCGGTGAAGGCCACAACCTGCAGGAACACTCGGTCGTGCTGATCCGCGGCGGCCGTGTGAAGGATCTGCCGGGTGTGCGTTACCACATCGTCCGTGGTTCGCTGGATCTGCAAGGCGTGAAGGACCGCAAGCAGGCCCGTTCGAAGTACGGCGCGAAGCGTCCGAAGGCGGCCTAAGCTTAGGGTGCCTGGGTCTGCGAGACCCGAAGCAGCAAACAAACGATAGCCTGTGGCGCGAGTCATGGTGCTGTCACCAGGCGGCGGTACAACGGAGCGCCTTTTTTTGGCAACCGTGCCGTCGAGTAAGTGGTCACCCGGCGAATTTGCTGTCTATTGCATGCAAGCTAGTTGGTGGCCGGAGAGCGGGAACAACTGACCGCGCTCTCAACTGAATCTAAAGGAAAGAAGATGCCACGTCGTCGTGAAGTCCCCAAGCGGGATGTTCTGCCTGATCCGAAGTTCGGCAACGTTGAAGTTGCCAAGTTCATGAACGTGCTGATGCTGGACGGCAAGAAGTCGGTTGCCGAACGTATCGTCTATGGCGCGTTTGACCAGATCGAAAAGAAGGCAGGCAAGGCCCCCATCGAAGTGTTCTCCGTTGCGATCAACAACGTGAAGCCGGTGGTGGAAGTGAAGAGCCGTCGCGTGGGCGGCGCCAACTATCAGGTTCCGGTCGAAGTCCGTCCGTCGCGTCGTCTGGCATTGGCGATGCGTTGGCTGCGCGAGGCCGCGAAGAAACGCAGCGAGAAGTCGATGGCGCTGCGCCTGGCAGGTGAGCTGCTGGAAGCATCGGAAGGCCGTGGCGGCGCAATGAAGAAGCGTGACGAAGTGCACCGCATGGCCGAAGCCAACAAGGCGTTCTCGCATTTCCGCTTCTAAGCGCGCGATAGCGTTTGTTGGTTGCCGGGCGGGCTGTGTTTTTACACATCTCGCCCGTTTGTGTTAGGGGCGCGGGCCATGAGATGCCGGCGCCTCACGGACGAATAGAGGATTAAAGTGGCTCGTAAGACTCCCATTGAGCGCTACCGCAATATCGGTATCTCGGCTCACATTGACGCGGGTAAAACCACCACGACCGAGCGCATCCTGTTCTACACCGGTGTGAACCACAAGATCGGTGAAGTGCATGATGGCGCGGCCACCATGGACTGGATGGAGCAGGAGCAGGAGCGCGGCATCACCATCACGTCTGCTGCGACCACCGCCTTCTGGAAGGGCATGGCCGGCAACTACCCCGAGCATCGCTTCAACATCATCGACACCCCGGGCCACGTGGACTTCACCATCGAGGTGGAGCGTTCCATGCGCGTGCTGGACGGCGCGTGCATGGTGTACTGCGCAGTGGGTGGCGTGCAGCCGCAGTCGGAAACCGTCTGGCGTCAGGCCAACAAGTACCGCGTGCCGCGTCTGGCATTCGTCAACAAGATGGACCGTACCGGCGCGAACTTCTTCAAGGTCTACGACCAGCTGAAGACCCGCCTGAAGGCCAACCCGGTGCCCGTCGTGGTGCCGATCGGCGCTGAAGACGGCTTCCAAGGCGTCGTCGATCTGCTGGAAATGAAGGCGATCATTTGGGACGAAGCCAGCCAGGGCGTGAAGTTCGAATACCAGGACATCCCGGCCGAGCTGCAAGCCACCGCTGACGAATGGCGCGAGAAGATGGTCGAGTCCGCCGCCGAAGCCAGCGAAGAGCTGATGGAAAAGTACCTGGGCGGCGAAGAGCTGACCCGCGCCGAGATCGTCAAGGCGCTGCGTGACCGTACCATCGCCTGCGAAATCCAGCCGATGCTGTGCGGCACCGCGTTCAAGAACAAGGGCGTGCAGCGTATGCTCGACGCCGTGATCGACTTCCTGCCGTCGCCGGTCGACATTCCGCCGGTTACGGGCACGGACGAGGACGACAGCGAGAAGAAGCTCGAGCGCAAGGCTGACGACAACGAAAAGTTCTCGGCACTGGCGTTCAAGATCATGACCGACCCGTTCGTTGGTCAGCTGATCTTCTTCCGCGTCTACTCGGGCAAGATCAATTCGGGCGACACCGTGTACAACCCGGTCAAGAGCAAGAAGGAACGCCTCGGCCGTATTCTGCAGATGCATGCCAACCAGCGCGAAGAAATCAAGGAAGTGCTGGCCGGCGACATCGCCGCTGCAGTGGGTCTGAAGGACGCCACCACGGGCGACACGCTGTGCGATCCGGCTGCACCGATCGTGCTCGAGCGCATGGTGTTCCCGGAGCCGGTGATCTCGCAGGCCGTCGAGCCGAAGACCAAGGCTGACCAGGAAAAGATGGGCATCGCCCTGAACCGCCTGGCCGCTGAAGATCCGTCGTTCCGCGTGCGTACCGATGAAGAATCGGGCCAGACCATCATTTCGGGCATGGGCGAGCTCCACCTCGAAATTCTGGTCGACCGCATGAAGCGCGAATTCGGCGTGGAAGCCAACATTGGCGCGCCGCAGGTGGCCTACCGCGAAACCATTCGCAAGACGGCCGAAGGCGTTGAAGGCAAGTTCGTCAAGCAGTCGGGCGGCCGTGGCCAGTACGGTCACGCCGTGATCACGCTGGAACCGCAAGAGCCGGGCAAGGGCTTCGAGTTCATCGACGCCATCAAGGGCGGTGTGATTCCTCGCGAATACATCCCGGCGGTCGAAAAGGGTATCGTCGACACGCTGCCGAACGGCATCCTGGCTGGCTTCCCGGTGGTGGACGTGAAGGTCACGCTGACGTTCGGTTCGTACCACGACGTGGACTCGAACGAAAACGCGTTCCGCATGGCCGGCTCGATGGCTTTCAAGGAAGCCATGCGCAAGGCCAGCCCGGTTCTGCTCGAGCCGATGATGGCCGTGGAAGTGGAAACGCCGGAAGACTACACGGGTACCGTGATGGGCGACCTGTCGTCCCGCCGCGGCATCGTGCAGGGCATGGACGACATGGTGGGCGGCGGCAAGATCATCAAGGCCGAAGTCCCGCTGTCGGAAATGTTCGGTTATTCCACGTCGCTGCGCTCGGCCACGCAAGGCCGCGCCACGTACACCATGGAATTCAAGCACTACGCTGAAGCACCGAAGAACATCGCCGAAGCCGTGATGTCGGCCAAGGGCAAGTAATTGGAAGTTTGCCGCCGCGCCTGCCGGTGCGGCGGCGCGATGAAACAACAAGACTGCATTCCTATCAGGAGTTAAGAAATGGCAAAGGAAAAGTTCGAGCGGACCAAGCCGCACGTGAACGTTGGTACGATTGGTCACGTTGACCATGGCAAGACCACGCTGACCGCAGCGATTGCCACGGTGCTGGCAGCCAAGTTTGGCGGTGCCGCCAAGAAGTACGACGAAATCGACGCAGCGCCGGAAGAGAAGGCACGCGGTATTACCATCAATACCGCCCACGTCGAGTACGAAACGGCCAACCGCCACTACGCGCACGTTGACTGCCCGGGCCACGCTGACTATGTGAAGAACATGATCACGGGTGCCGCCCAGATGGACGGCGCGATCCTGGTTTGCTCGGCCGCTGACGGCCCGATGCCGCAAACGCGTGAGCACATCCTGCTGGCCCGCCAGGTTGGCGTGCCGTACATCATCGTGTTCCTGAACAAGTGCGACATGGTGGACGACGCTGAACTGCTCGAGCTGGTCGAGATGGAAGTTCGCGAGCTGCTGTCGAAGTACGAGTTCCCCGGCGACGACACCCCGATCATCAAGGGTTCGGCCAAGCTGGCGCTGGAAGGCGACAAGGGCGAGCTGGGCGAAGTGGCCATCATGAACCTGGCCGAAGCGCTGGACACCTACATCCCGACGCCGGAGCGTGCCGTTGACGGTACCTTCCTGATGCCGGTGGAAGACGTGTTCTCGATCTCGGGTCGCGGCACCGTGGTGACCGGCCGTATCGAGCGCGGCGTGGTGAAGGTCGGTGAGGAAATCGAAATCGTCGGTATCAAGCCGACGGTGAAGACCACCTGCACCGGCGTGGAAATGTTCCGCAAGCTGCTGGACCAGGGTCAAGCCGGCGACAACGTTGGCCTGCTGCTGCGCGGCACCAAGCGTGAAGACGTCGAGCGCGGCCAGGTGCTGTGCAAGCCGGGTTCGATCAAGCCGCACACCCACTTCACCGGCGAGGTGTACATCCTGTCGAAGGACGAAGGCGGCCGTCACACCCCGTTCTTCAACAACTACCGCCCGCAGTTCTACTTCCGTACGACCGACGTGACCGGCTCGATCGAGCTGCCGAAGGACAAGGAAATGGTCATGCCGGGTGACAACGTGTCGATCACCGTCAAGCTGATCGCCCCGATCGCCATGGAAGAAGGCCTGCGCTTCGCTATCCGTGAAGGTGGCCGTACCGTCGGCGCCGGCGTCGTGGCAAAGATCCTCGACTAAGCACTTCCTGGGACATGCCTGTCGGGCATGTCCCCATTCAACGGGCACGTTGCCCAATCGCTCTTTTAAGGAAATATCATGCAGAACCAGAAGATCCGTATCCGCCTGAAGGCATTCGACTACCGCCTGATCGACCAGTCGGCCGCCGAAATCGTGGATACCGCCAAGCGTACCGGCGCAATCGTCAAGGGCCCGGTGCCCCTGCCGACCCGCATCCAGCGCTTCGACATCCTGCGTTCGCCGCACGTCAACAAGACCAGCCGCGATCAGTTCGAGATCCGCACGCACCAGCGCCTGATGGACATCGTCGACCCGACCGACAAGACGGTTGACGCGCTGATGAAGCTCGACCTGCCGGCAGGCGTGGACGTCGAGATCAAGGTGTAATCATGCTTCGGGCCGCGCCCGCGGCCTGCTGCAGCAAAACGGCGAACCGTATGGTTCGCCGTTTTTGTTTTCAAGGCTTGCATACAGCAGCCTTGCTCCCCGGACTGCTCCCCTGCCGCGCGAGCGAGGGCGACGATCGACCCGCTTGGCGCCGGCATCACGCGCTGTGAAGTGATACATAAACGCTGATTGATTGAATCATGTGCTTCCCCCCGCAACGGCTTTACCTCGTTCCAGGCGTATCGGCAAAGCCGCAAACATAAGCGTGGCGCCCCCCAGAGGAGACAATCATGTTTGAAAGGACTCACCGGACCCGTGCGTCCGCGCCAATGCGGCCGCGCTCGGGCAATGCCATCGGCCTTGCCGTGGCGCTGGCCATCGGACTCACGCGACTGGGTCGAGAAATCGGCCGCCCCTGAGCAGTTGTTGATCTCGAAAAGGGACGCGCAGCAGAGCGTGGTGCGCACCATGCACGCTGTGCGTGTACCCGAAATTCCCGAAGTACTCGGGGTCGGGGGATGCCAGTCTTGCTGCCAGCTACAGTTGCGCGATGAGCTGAGCGATCGCGGCGGCCTCGCCCGAAGCGGCAGCACTGAATTCACACACGCCTAGCCCGCTCGGCGCCGCCGCAAGGTCTGCGCGGGGCACTCTCCGAACGCGCGCCGGTACTCCGCGCTGAACCGTCCCAGATGGGCAAAGCCCCAGCGCAGCGCCGCCGCGCTTACTGACGGCACCGAGGCGTCGTTCAGCAGGTCGTGCCGCACGCGCTCCAGCCGCACCGTGCGCAGGTAGGCCATCGGCCCGGTGCCGCGATGCTCGCGGAAACCGGCGAACAGGCTGCGTACGCTGACGCCGGCGACCTCGGCCAGCACGGCGGGCGTCAGCTCCGCCGCGGCGTTTGCGTGGATATATTCCTCCACCACTTTCACATGGCGCGGCGCCAGCGGCTTGCCGTGCTCGCGCAATGCGTCCGACAGGTTATGCGGCTGCGACGTCAGCAGCGTGCCGATCACCAGCTGTTCCAGCTGGCACGCGGTCAGCGGATGGCACGCGGTCTCGGGCGCGGTCTCTAGCATCGCGGCGAGATAGCGCATCAGCTCGTACCACGCGCCGCTGCGCCAGTCCATGCCGAGCGCAAAGCGCAGCGGCCGCTCGGGCCGGCGGCCCAGATGGGCGGCGCAGATGCGTTCCAGCGCACTGCGTTCGATGCGCACGATCAGCTGGTCGTTGTCGGCGCTCCAGCGCATGGCCAGCGCATCGCTGGGCGTCAGCACCGAAGCGCAGTCAGGCGTGGACACGATGTGCTGGTCGCCGCAGCGGATCTCGGCCTGTCCTTGCAGCGGCATCTGCACCAGCAGGAAGTCGCCGAGCGGGCCGGGGTCGATGGTGACGTCGGCGCCGTAGGCGAGGCGGTTGAACGAGACCGCGCCAAGCGGCGCATGATGCATGCGTGCCTGCAAGCGGGTGCCGCGTATCTCGAGCCGGTGCGGCTTGAACACGCGCCCGACAGCGGCGCGCGTCTCGGCCAGGTCGGTCGAGGCGAACACGCACCGGGCGGGATCGCCTAGCAGGGCGCTCGCCAGCGGTCCGGCGGCGGGGGGCAGCTGCATTGTCTCGCTCCTCTGGCGGGGGCCGCGGCGCTGCCGGTGAACGTGCGCGCCGCTGGTTCCGGGGCCGGTCCGGCTTGACGGCCGGGGCACGGTTTCCCACGCGATCCACTATAGCGGATGACCTCGCTGTCAGCGCTACGGCGTTGACCGAGTCCGAAGTTTCCTGCACTAATCGGATAGCCGCTGCGCCCAGCGGCTAGTTTGCTGCGGTGCGGAGCCACCATTATGGAGGCCAGCACGGCAGTCCCATCAGACACCGGAAAGAGAACGACAAGGAGCGCAGGCCATGGGCCAGACCATCCAGATCCAGACCCCCGAAGGCAGTTTCAGCGGTTATCTCGCCATCCCGGCGGCAGGCAAGGGCCCGGGCATCGTGTTGTGCCAGGAGATCTTCGGCGTCAATGCGACCATGCGGCAGGTGGCGGACTACTACGCCGAGGAGGGCTATACGGTGCTGGTGCCCGACCTGTTCTGGCGCATCGCGCCCGGGATCGAGCTGACCGATCGCGGCGAGGATTTCCAGCGGGCGCTGGGCCTGTACCAGCAGTTCGACGAAGCCGCGGGCGTGCAGGATGTGGGCGCCGCGCTTGAAGCGCTGCGTGCGCGGCCGGAATGCGTCGGCCAGACCGGCGTGCTGGGCTTCTGCCTGGGCGGCAAGCTGGCCTACCTGGCGGCCTGCAGGCTGCCAGACGTGGCCTGTGCGGTGGCGTACTACGGCGTGGGCATCGAGCACGCGCTGGGCGAAGCCGCCAGCGTGCGCGGCCGCCTGGTGCTGCATATCGCCGAGAAAGACGGATTCTGCCCGCCGCAGGCGCAGGCTGCGATCCGCGCAGCCCTGGCCGGGCGCGAGAACATCGAGGTCTACGTCTACGCTGGCGTCGACCATGCCTTTGCCCGCACCGGTGGCGAGCACTTCGACAAGCCCTCGGCGCTGATGGCGCACCAGCGCTCGATCGCGGCGCTGCGCGGTGAAATGGGTCCGCACTACGATTTCTCCGCGCTGTGGGACAAGCACTGCGAATACGAATTTGCCACCCGCGATGTCGACGCCACCATGGCGACGATGGTGCCGCAGCCCTATGTGAACCATATCCCGACCATGACCGGCGGGGTCGGCTACGCGCAGCTGCAGCGCTTCTACCAGCACCATTTCGTGCACAGCAATCCGCCCGACACCACGCTGATCCCGCTGTCGCGCACGGTCGGGGCCACGCAGATCGTCGACGAGATGCTGTTCTGCTTCACGCATAGCTGCGAGATCGACTGGATGCTGCCCGGCGTGCCGCCCACCGGCAAGCGCGTGGAGATCCCGCTGATCGCCATCGTCAAGTTCCGCGGCGACAAGCTGTACCACGAGCATATCTACTGGGACCAGGCCAGCGTGCTGGTGCAGGTCGGCAAGCTGGACCCGGCGGGTTTGCCGGTCGCGGGCGTGGAGACCGCGCGCAAGCTGCTGGACGAGACCCTGCCGTCGAACACACTGATGGCGCGCTGGCAGCAGAGCGAAGGCAAGTAGGCTGCGCCCGCGGCATCGATCCGGAACGGGCCCCGCAGAGGCCCGCCCGCAACCATCGCCGGCTGTTGCCGGCACAGGAGACAAGCATGAAAGGACTGCAGGGCAAGGTCGCCATTGTCACCGGCGGCGCCACGCTGATCGGCGCCGGCGTGGCGCGGGCCTTTGTCGAGGCCGGCGCGCGCGTCGCGATCTTCGACATCGATGCCGCCAATGGCGAGCGCGTGGCCGCGCAGCTGGGGGCGAACGCGCTCTTCATCGCCACCGACATCACGCGTGACGAGCAGGTTCGCGATGCCGTGGCGCAGGTGGTGCAGCGCTTTGGCGGCGTGGACTGCCTGGTCAACCTGGCCTGCACCTATCTCGATGACGGCTTCCGCTCGAATCGTGCCGACTGGCTGGCGGCGCTCGACGCCAACGTGGTGTCGGGCGTGATGCTGGCGCAGGCGGTGCACCCGCACATGCGGGCGCGCGGCGGCGGTGCGATCGTCAATTTCACCAGCATCTCTGCCAACGTGGCGCAGACCGGGCGCTGGCTCTACCCGGTGTCGAAAGCCGCCATCGCGCAGCTGACGCGCAGCATGGCGATGGACCTGGCGCCGGACCGCATCCGCGTCAACGCGGTGTCGCCGGGTTGGACCTGGTGCCGGCTGATGGACGAGGTCAGCGGCGGCAACCGTGCCCGCACCGATGCGGTGGCCGCGCCGTTCCACCTGCTGGGCCGCGTCGGCGAGCCCGACGAGGTGGCCCAGGTGGTGCTCTTCCTCTGTTCCGACCATGCCAGCTTCGTCACCGGTGCCGACTATGCCGTCGACGGCGGCTATTCCGCCATGGGGCCGGAGCAGAACGTGCCCGCCATCGGCAAGCTGGCCGGCTGAACGCCGTCGAACGACCCTTCAGGAGAAAACATCATGAGCCAACGCATCGCCATCGTCGGAGCCGGCCAGTCGGGCCTGCAAATGGCCCTCGGGCTGCAAGCCAACGGCTACCGGGTCACGCTGCTGTCCAACCGGACCCCCGAGCAGATCCGCGGCGGGAAAGTCATGTCCAGCCAGTGCATGTTCGACCGCGCGCTGCAGGCCGAGCGCGAGCTCGGGCTGAACTGGTGGGACGATGCCTGCCCGCCGGTGGAGGGCATCGGCCTGGCCGTGCCGCATCCCGAGCAGGCCGGTGCCCGCGCGATCGACTGGGCCGCGCCGCTGGACCGCCCGGCGCAGGCGGTGGACCAGCGCCTGAAGATGCCCGCGTGGATGGAGGCCTTCGTTGCACGCGGCGGCGACCTGCGCATCGCCGATGTCGGCCTGGATGAACTGGAGGGCCTGACCCGCGAGCATGACCTGGTGCTGCTGGCCGCCGGCAAGGGCGAGATCGTCAGCCGCTTCGAGCGCGATGCCTCCCGCAGCCCGTTCGACAAGCCGCAGCGCGCGCTGGCGCTGACCTATGTGACCGGCATGCAGCCGCGCACGCCGTTCTCGCGGGTTTGCTTCAACCTGATCCCGGGCGTGGGTGAGTACTTCGTCTTCCCCGCGCTGACGCTGTCGGGGCCGTGCGAGATCATGGTGTTCGAAGGAATCCCGGGCGGCCCGATGGACCGCTGGGCCGAGGCGCGCACGCCGGCGCAGCACCTGGCCGAAAGCCTGCGCATCCTGCAGACCTACCTGCCATGGGAGGCCGAGCGCTGCGAGCGGGTCGCGCTGACCGACGACAACGGCACCCTTGCCGGGCGCTTTGCGCCAACGGTGCGCAAGCCGGTGCTGACGCTGCCGTCCGGGCGGCAGGTGTTCGGCATGGCCGATGCCGTGGTGGTCAACGACCCGATCACGGGGCAGGGTTCGAACAACGCCGCCAAATGCTGCAAGGTCTATCTCGATGCGATCCTGGCACGCGGCGACCAGCCCTTCGACCAGGACTGGATGGAGCGCACCTTCGACCAGTACTGGCAGTACGCGGGTGATGTGGTGGCGTGGACCAACTCGCTGCTGACCCCGCCGCCGCCGCATATCCTGGCGCTGCTGGGCGCCGCGGGGCAGGCGCCGGCACTGGCCGCGCGCATCGCCAACGGCTTCGACAATCCGCCGGACTATTTCCCGTGGTGGCTGGATCCACAGGCCTGCCACCAGCTGATCAACCAGTACGTTGCCGAGGCCGCCTGACATGCACGCCGCCACGCCTGCCACTTCCGTCCATGATCCCCGCGAACTGCGCCGGGTTTGCGGCCGCTATGCCACTGGCGTGGCCGTTATCGGCGCCTGCGGGGCGCGGGGCCGGCCCGTCGGCTTGACGGTGAACTCGTTTGCCTCGCTGTCGCTGGCGCCGCCGCTGATCTTGTGGAGCCTGGTGCTGCACTCGCCGAATGCGGGCCTGTTCGTGCCCGGCGCGCCTTTCGGCGTCAGCATCCTGCGTGCCGGCCATGGCGAACTGGCGCGCCGCTTCGCCACGCCGGCGGCGGACAAGTTCGCGGGCGTCGCCCACGGGCGCTGCGAGCGCGGCGTGCCCTACCTGGACGAGGCGCTGGCGACCATGGCCTGCCGCGTGGAGCGGGCCGACCCGGTAGGCGATCACCTGCTGATCGTCGGCGCCGTCGAGGCATTCGAGGCAGGGGAGGGCGAACCGCTGGTATTCTATGGCGGCGATTTCGTGCGCCTCGCCGCCTGAGCAACCATCCCCGGATGAGCTTCACGGCACTTCAACTACCAGCCGTCGCCTCCACACCACACTCCAAGCAACGCAAGCGCCACTACTGCGGCGCGCCTGCCTACAACACTGCGGGCGAATCCGCAATTCATATTGCCCTTTCCAAACCGCTGCGATATAGTGTAAGGCTACCCGTTTCCTCGGGTAGTGGGCTGGCCACTTTGGCCGCGCGCAGTCTTCTTTAGCGCAAGCCCACAGCAAACACAGTTTTCGTGTATCAATCAGCCCCGGCCAATCGCAGCTGGGAATGGAGCAAACCATGAGCCTTGGCCTTGTAGGTCGCAAGGTTGGCATGACCCGTATTTTCACGGACGACGGTGAAGCAATTCCCGTTACCGTGGTCGAGGTCGGCGACAACCGCGTGACGCAAATCAAGACGGACGAGACCGACGGTTATACCGCGGTTCAAGTCACCTTCGGCGCACGACGCGCAAGCCGCGTTACCAAGCCGCTGGCGGGTCATCTCGCCAAAGCCGGCGTGGAAGCCGGCGAAATCATCCGCGAATTCCGTATCGATGCAGCCAAGGCTGCCGAACTGCAAGCTGGCGGTTCGCTGTCGGTCGACCTGTTCGAAGTCGGTCAGAAGATCGACGTGCAGGGCGTGACCATCGGTAAGGGCTACGCCGGTACCATCAAGCGCTATCACTTCGCCTCCGGCCGTGCCACCCACGGTAACTCGCGCTCGCACAACGTGCCGGGCTCGATCGGTATGGCGCAGGATCCGGGCCGCGTGTTCCCGGGCAAGCGCATGACCGGTCACCTGGGCGATGTCACCCGCACCGTGCAGAACCTGGAAATCGCCAAGATCGACGCAGAGCGCAAGCTGCTGCTGGTCAAGGGCGCCATCCCCGGCTCCAAGAACGGCAAGGTCATCGTTACCCCGGCCGTCAAGGCCAAAGCCAAAGCTTAAGGAGCGCATGTAATGGAACTCAAGCTCCTCCAGGACAATGGCCAGATCGGCGCGGGCGTTGACGCTTCGCCCGAAGTGTTCGGCCGTGACTACAACGAAGCCCTCGTTCACCAGATCGTCGTCGCTTACCAGGCCAACGCTCGCAGCGGTAACCGTAAGCAGAAGGATCGTGAAGAGGTCAAGCACACGACCAAGAAGCCGTGGCGCCAGAAGGGTACGGGCCGTGCTCGTGCCGGTATGTCTTCCTCGCCGCTGTGGCGCGGGGGCGGCCGTATCTTCCCGAATTCGCCGGAAGAGAACTTCACCCAGAAGGTCAACAAGAAGATGTTCCGTGCCGGCATGCGCTCGATTTACTCGCAGCTCGCACGTGAAGGTCGTATCAACGTGGTGGACGGTTTCACTGTCGACGCGCCCAAGACCAAGCTCTTGGCCGACAAGTTCAAGGCCATGGGCCTGGACTCGGTGCTGATCATCACCGACAGCCTCGACGAAAACCTCTACCTGGCTTCGCGCAACCTGCCGCACGTGGCAGTTGTCGAGCCGCGCCAGGCTGATCCGCTGTCGCTCGTGCACTACAAGAAGGTGCTGGTGACCAAGGCAGCCGTCGCGCAGATCGAGGAGTTGCTGAAATGACGCAAGTAGCCAAGAACGATCATCGTTTGATGCAGGTGCTGCTCGCGCCGGTGGTTTCCGAAAAGGCAACCCTGGTCGCCGACAAGAATGAACAAGTCGTGTTCGAAGTGGCCCGCGATGCCAACAAGGCAGAAGTGAAGGCCGCCGTCGAACTGTTGTTCAAGGTCGAGGTGCAGTCCGTTCAGATCCTGAACCAGAAGGGCAAGCAGAAGCGTTTTGGCCGTTTCATGGGGCGTCGCAACCACGTGAAGAAGGCCTACGTTTCGCTGAAGCCGGGTCAGGAAATCAATTTTGAAGCGGAGGCCAAGTAATCATGGCACTCGTCAAGACCAAGCCGACTTCCCCGGGTCGTCGCTCGATGGTGAAGGTGGTCAACAAGGACCTTCACAAGGGCGCCCCGCACGCTCCGCTGCTGGAAAAGCAATTCCAGAAGTCGGGCCGTAACAACAACGGTCATATCACCACCCGCCACAAGGGCGGTGGTCATAAGCACCACTACCGCGTGGTCGACTTCAAGCGCAACGACAAGGACGGCATCCCCGCCCGCGTCGAGCGCCTGGAATACGATCCGAACCGCAGCGCCAATATCGCGCTGGTGCTGTTCGCCGACGGCGAGCGCCGCTACATCATCGCCACCAAGGGCATGGTTGCCGGCCAGCAGCTGCTGAACGGCTCGGAAGCGCCGATCAAGGCCGGTAACAACCTGCCGATCCGCAACATTCCGGTCGGTACCACGATCAACAACGTGGAAATGCTGCCGGGCAAGGGTTCGCAGATCGCACGTGCCGCCGGCGGTTCCGCCGTGCTGCTGGCTCGTGAAGGCCTGTACGCCCAGGTTCGCCTGCGCTCCGGTGAAGTGCGCCGCGTGCACATCGAGTGCCGCGCCACCATCGGTGAAGTGGGCAACGAAGAGCACAGCCTGCGCGTCATCGGCAAGGCCGGTGCGACCCGCTGGCGCGGTATCCGCCCGACGGTCCGTGGTGTCGTGATGAACCCGGTCGACCACCCGCACGGTGGTGGTGAAGGCAAGACCGCTGCTGGTCGCGATCCGGTTTCGCCGTGGGGTACCCCGGCCAAGGGTTACCGTACCCGCAGCAACAAGCGCACGGACAGCATGATCGTCCAGAAGCGCCACAAGCGTTAATCGGTAGGTAGGAGCTAAAGATATGACTCGTTCCGCTAAAAAGGGTCCGTTCTGCGACGCCCACCTGCTGAAGAAGGTGGAAGTCGCATCGAGCGGCAAGGACAAGAAGCCCATCAAGACTTGGTCGCGTCGCTCGACCATTCTGCCGGAGTTCATTGGCCTGACGATCGCCGTTCACAACGGCCGTCAACACGTGCCGGTGTACGTTACGGAAAACATGGTTGGCCACAAGCTCGGTGAATTTGCGATTACCCGCACGTTCAAGGGCCACGCGGCTGACAAGAAAGCGAAGAGGTAAGGTGCCATCATGGAAGTGAAAGCGATTCATCGCGGTGCCCGCATCTCCGCCCAGAAGACGCGCCTGGTCGCTGACCAGATCCGTGGTCTGCCGATCGAGCGCGCGCTCAATGTCCTGACGTTCAGCCCGAAAAAGGCTGCCGGGATCGTGAAGAAGGTGGTCGAATCGGCCATCGCCAACGCTGAGCACAACGAAGGCGCCGACATCGACGAACTGAAGGTCAAATCGATCTTCGTCGACAAGGCAACCTCGCTCAAGCGCTTCACCGCACGGGCGAAGGGCCGCGGCAACCGCATCGAGAAACAAACCTGTCACATCACTGTGACGCTCGGCAACTAAGGAGTCACGATGGGACAGAAGATTCATCCGACTGGCTTCCGCCTGGCTGTCAGCCGTAACTGGGCTTCGCGCTGGTACGCCAGCAACACGAAGTTCGCCGGCATGCTGAAGGAAGACATCGAAGTTCGGGACTTCCTGAAGAAGAAGCTGAAGAACGCATCGGTTGGCCGCGTCGTGATCGAGCGCCCCGCCCGCAATGCACGCATCACCATTTACAGCTCGCGTCCGGGCGTGGTGATCGGCAAGAAGGGTGAGGACATCGAACTGCTCAAGGCTGAGCTGCAGCGTCGCATGGGCGTGCCCGTGCATGTGAACATCGAGGAAATCCGCAAGCCGGAAACCGATGCTCAGCTGATCGCCGATTCGATCACCCAGCAGCTCGAGCGCCGCATCATGTTCCGCCGCGCCATGAAGCGCGCCATGCAGAACGCGATGCGCCTGGGCGCCCAGGGTATCAAGATCATGAGCGCCGGCCGTCTGAACGGTATCGAAATCGCACGTACCGAGTGGTACCGCGAAGGCCGTGTGCCCCTGCACACCCTGCGCGCCGACATCGACTACGGCTTCTCCGAAGCAGAAACCACCTACGGCATCATCGGTGTCAAGGTGTGGGTCTACAAGGGTGATCACCTCGGCCGCAACGACGCGCCGGTGGTGGAAGAGCCGCAGGACGACCGTCGTCGTCGCCCGGGTCGTCCGGAAGGCCGCCGCCGTGAAGGCGAAGGCCGTCCGGGTGGCAACCGCCGCGGCGGTGCCGGTGCCGGTCGCCGCGCTGCGCCTGGCGCAGATGCGAAGAGTGGAGAATAACGATGCTGCAACCGAAGCGCAGAAAATACCGCAAGGAGCAGAAAGGCCGCAACACGGGTAAGGCTACCCGTGGTAACGCCGTGTCTTTCGGCGAATTCGGCCTGAAGGCCATGGGCCGTGGCCGCCTGACCGCTCGTCAGATCGAGTCGGCACGTCGTGCGATGACCCGCCACATCAAGCGTGGCGGCCGCATCTGGATCCGGATTTTCCCGGACAAGCCGATCTCGAAGAAGCCTGCCGAAGTCCGTATGGGTAACGGTAAGGGCAATCCGGAGTACTACGTGGCTGAAATCCAGCCGGGTAAGATGCTGTACGAAATGGATGGCGTGAGCGAAGACCTGGCACGTGAGGCGTTCCGCCTCGCGGCCGCCAAGCTGCCGATCGCCACCAATTTCGTGGTGCGCCAGGTCGGGACGTAAGGAGAGCAGGGATGAAAGCATCCGAACTTCGCGGCAAGGACGCCGCCGGGCTGAACCAGGAGCTCTCCGAGCTGCTGAAGGCCCAATTTAGCCTGCGCATGCAAAAGGCGACCCAACAGCTGCAGAACACCAGCCAGCTGAAGAAGGTTCGCAAGGACATCGCGCGTGTGCAAACCGTGCTGACTCAAAAGGCAAACGCGAAATGACTGAAGCTGCACAAACGGAAAAGTCGCTTCGCCGTACCCTGGTCGGCCGTGTCGTGAGCGACAAGATGGACAAGACCGTTACGGTCTTGGTGGAAAACCGCGTCAAGCATCCTCTGTACGGCAAGTACGTGCTGCGTTCGAAGAAGTACCACGCACACGACGAAGCCAACCAGTACAAGGAAGGCGACAAGGTCGAGATCCAGGAAGGCCGTCCGCTGTCGCGGACCAAGTCCTGGGTGGTTTCCCGGCTGGTAGAGGCTGCACGCGTCATCTAAGAACAACACGTTCTTAGCTTGACTTGCAAGTCCAGGATTATGTAGCTATAATCCTGGACTTCCGCTTTGTTGCGTTCGCCTTTGCATTACCACCCGGGCGGGCCTGTGAAGCGAGCCAGGACCGAGCGCCCTCAACAAATAGTTGAGATCGCCTGGTTCCTACCGACTTCAAAGTTGATCAACCCATACGGAGCTGGCGCAATGCCGGAGCCGACGGGACCAAGACTGACCGATGGGCGCTTTTTGCACCTGACGGATTAAGTTGGGAAGACAAACACCATGATTCAGACAGAAAGCCGGCTCGAAGTAGCCGATAACACTGGTGCGCGCGAAGTGCTGTGCATCAAGGTGCTGGGTGGCTCCAAGCGCCGCTACGCAAGCGTTGGCGACATCATCAAGGTGACCGTCAAGGACGCAGCGCCGCGCGGTCGCGTGAAGAAGGGCGACATCTACAACGCCGTCGTCGTGCGTACCGCCAAGGGCGTGCGCCGCGCTGACGGTTCGCTGATCAAGTTCGACGGCAACGCCGCCGTCCTGCTGAACAACAAGCTCGAGCCGATCGGCACCCGTATCTTCGGGCCGGTGACTCGTGAACTCCGTACCGAGCGCTTCATGAAGATCGTGTCGCTCGCTCCGGAAGTGCTGTAAGGAGCCGCCATGAACAAGATTCGCAAAGGCGACGAAGTCATTGTGCTGACCGGCAAGGACAAGGGCAAGCGCGGTACCGTGCAAGCTGTCCTGGGCGACAAGGTTGCGGTGCAAGGCGTGAACATCGCCAAGAAGCATGCCCGCCCGAACCCGATGCTGGGCACTACCGGTGGTGTGGTCGACAAGGTCATGCCCCTGCATATTTCCAACGTTGCGCTCGTGGATGCCAATGGCAAGCCGTCGCGCGTCGGCATCAAGGTGGAAGACGGCAAGCGCGTGCGCGTGCTGAAGACCACCGGCGCCGTCGTGGCAGCTTGATTCTGGGCACGTATAGGAGTTGAGCATGGCAGCACGTCTGCAAGAGTTTTACAAAGAACAGGTTGTGCCGAAGCTGATCGAACAGTTCGGCTACAAGTCGGTCATGGAAGTGCCGCGCATCACCAAGATCACCCTGAACATGGGTCTTGGCGAAGCCATCAATGACAAGAAGATCATTGAGAACGCCGTCGGCGACCTGACCAAGATCGCCGGTCAGAAGCCGGTCGTGACGAAGGCCAAGAAGGCTATCGCCGGCTTCAAGATCCGTCAGGGCTACCCCATCGGTGCGATGGTGACCCTGCGCGGCGAGCGCATGTTCGAATTCCTCGATCGTTTCGTTACCGTGGCCCTGCCGCGCGTGCGTGACTTCCGTGGTGTGTCGGGCCGGTCGTTCGACGGTCGTGGCAACTACAACATCGGTGTGAAAGAGCAGATCATTTTCCCCGAAATCGAGTACGACAAGATCGACGCACTGCGTGGTCTGAACATCAGCATCACGACGACGGCAAAGAACGACGAGGAAGCCAAGGCACTCCTCGGTGCGTTCAAGTTCCCGTTCCGCAATTAAGGGGTAACCGTGGCTAAACTGGCTCTGATTGAACGTGAGAAGAAGCGCGCCAAGCTGGTGGCGAAGTATGCCGCCAAGCGCGCCAACCTCAAGGCCATTATCGACGACCAAGAGAAGTCGGAAGAAGAGCGTTACAGCGCGCGTCTCGAGCTGCAACAGCTCCCGCGCAACGCGAACCCGACCCGCCAGCGTAACCGCTGCGCGATCACCGGTCGTCCCCGCGGTACCTTCCGCAAGTTTGGCCTGGCGCGTAACAAGATCCGCGAAATCGCCTTCAAGGGCGAAATCCCGGGTCTGACGAAAGCCAGCTGGTAATTACGCACAGGCTACAGGAGAAACAGTATGAGCATGAGCGATCCTATCGCCGATATGCTGACGCGCATCCGCAACGCCCAGGGCGTGCAGAAAGCGTCGGTTGTCATGCCGTCGTCGAAGCTGAAAGTGGCAATCGCCAAGGTCCTGAAGGACGAAGGCTACATCGACGACTACGCCGTCCAGGAAGATGGCGGCAAGGCACAACTGAGCATCGGTCTCAAGTACTACGCCGGCCGTCCGGTCATCGAGCGCATTGAGCGCGTCTCGAAGCCCGGCCTACGCGTGTACAAGGGCCGCAGCGACATCCCGCAAGTGATGAACGGCCTGGGTGTGGCGATCATTTCGACCCCGCAGGGTCTGATGACCGACCGCAAGGCTCGCGCCACTGGCGTGGGCGGCGAAGTTCTCTGCTACGTCGCTTAAGGAGAGAACCATGTCCCGTGTAGGTAAGGCTCCCATCGCGCTCCCCAAGGGCGCGGAAGTGAACGTGGCGGCTGGCGTGCTCTCCGTAAAGGGCCCGCTCGGTACGCTGTCGCAGCCGATTCACAGCCTGGTCAAGGTCAATGTCGAAAACGACACGCTGACCTTCAGCCCGGCTGACGAATCGCGTGAAGCAAATGCTCTGCAGGGCACCATGCGTGCTCTGGTGGCCAACATGGTCAAGGGCGTAACCACCGGTTTCGAGCGCAAGCTGAACCTCGTCGGCGTGGGCTATCGTGCCCAGCTGCAAGGCGCTGCGCTGAAGCTCCAGCTTGGTTTCTCGCACGACGTGATCCATGAGATGCCGGAAGGCGTGAAGGCGGAAACGCCGACGCAGACCGAGATCATCATCAAGGGTGCGGACAAGCAGAAAGTCGGTCAGGTTGCCGCGGAAGTCCGCGCGTACCGCCCGCCTGAGCCCTACAAGGGCAAGGGTGTGCGTTACTCGGACGAGCGCGTCATCCTGAAGGAAACCAAGAAGAAGTAAGGGGTGCAATGATGAACAAGAAAGACGCTCGTTTGCGCCGTGCACGTCAGACCCGCGCCAAGATCGCGGAGATGAAAGTCAATCGTCTGACCGTGTTCCGTACGAATTCGCATATTTACGCCCAGGTTTTCTCGGAGTGCGGCACCAAGGTGCTGGCTTCCGCGTCGACCGCCGAGGTGGAAGTGCGCAAGGAACTGGATGGCAAGGGCGCTACCGCCGCTGCCGCCACCGTGGTTGGCAAGCGCATCGCCGAGAAGGCGAAGGCTGCCGGCGTGGAAACTGTCGCGTTCGATCGCGCCGGCTTCCGTTTCCATGGCCGCGTCAAGGCCCTGGCAGACGCCGCTCGCGAAGCCGGCCTGAAGTTCTAAGCGCATAGAGAGAGATACGTCATGGCAAAGATGCAAGCAAAAGTCCAACAGGACGAACGCGACGACGGCCTCCGCGAGAAGATGATCTCGGTCAACCGCGTCACCAAGGTGGTGAAGGGTGGCCGGATTCTCGGTTTCGCTGCGCTGACCGTGGTTGGTGACGGCGATGGCCGCATCGGCATGGGCAAGGGCAAGGCCAAGGAAGTGCCGGTTGCTGTTCAGAAGGCAATGGACGAAGCCCGTCGCAAGATGGTCAAGGTCTCGCTGAAGAACGGCACGCTGCAACACGAAGTCGTTGGCAAGCACGGCGCCGCCAAGGTGCTGATGATGCCCGCCAAGGAAGGTACCGGCGTGATCGCCGGCGGCCCGATGCGCGCGATCTTCGAAGTGATGGGCGTCACCAACGTGGTGACCAAGTCGCACGGCTCCACCAACCCGTACAACATGGTTCGCGCCACGCTGGACGGCCTTCAGAAGATGAGCACGCCGGGCGAAATCGCCGCCAAGCGTGGCAAGTCGGTCGAAGACATCCTGGGTTAAGGTGAACGCAATGTCGCAGAAAACCGTAAAAGTGCAACTCGTGCGCAGCCTGATCGGCACGCGCGAGGATCATCGCGCCACTGTTCGTGGCCTGGGCCTGCGCCGCATCAACTCGGTGTCGGAGCTGCAGGACACGCCCGCTGTGCGCGGCATGATCAACAAGGTCTCGTACCTGGTCAAGGTTCTGGCCTGATACCGGGAACTCGGAGAGCAAGATGCAACTGAACAACCTGAAACCGGCCGCCGGTTCGAAGCACGCCAAGCGTCGCGTCGGCCGCGGTATCGGCTCCGGCCTGGGCAAGACTGCCGGTCGCGGCCACAAGGGTCAGAAGTCGCGTTCGGGCGGCTTCCACAAGGTGGGCTTCGAAGGCGGTCAAATGCCGCTGTATCGTCGCCTGCCCAAGCGCGGCTTCACCTCGCTGACCAAGGCGTTCAACGCCGAAGTCACGCTGCGTGACATCGAGCGCCTGGAAGCGGCCGAAGTCGACCTGCTGGTCCTGAAGCAAGCTGGCCTGGTGGGCGAGCTGGTCAAGAGCGCCAAGGTCATCAAGGCTGGCGAACTGACCCGCAAGGTGACGATCAAGGGTCTGGGCGCCACCGCTGGCGCCAAGGCCGCGATCGAAGCCGCCGGCGGCCAGATCGCAGCCTGACAGGCATTTATCGCAGCATAGGCAGTTATAGTCGGAGCATCGTTTGGCCACGGCGAAACCCAATGCAAGCGCGCAAGCCAGGAACACGGCGAAGTACGGCGACCTCAAGCGCCGGCTGATGTTCCTGGTGCTGGCCCTGATCGTGTACCGCATCGGCGCTCATATTCCGGTGCCCGGTATCGATCCGGAGCAGCTTGCGAAGCTTTTCCAGAGTCAGTCGGGTGGCATCCTCGGGATGTTCAACCTGTTCTCGGGCGGGGCGCTGTCGCGCTTTACCGTCTTCGCGCTCGGCATCATGCCGTACATCTCGGCGTCGATCATCATGCAGTTGCTGACGATCGTGCTGCCGCAGCTGGAGGCGCTGAAGAAGGAAGGGCAGGCAGGGCAACGCAAGATCACGCAGTACACGCGCTACGGCACCGTGGTCCTGGCCACGTTCCAGGCGTTGTCGATTGCGGTGGCGCTGGAGTCGCAGCCTGGGCTGGTGCTGGATCCGGGCCTGATGTTCCGGGCCACGGCAGTGATTACGCTGGTGACCGGCACGATGTTCCTGATGTGGCTGGGTGAGCAGATCACCGAGCGTGGTCTGGGCAACGGCATCTCGATCATCATCTTCGGCGGTATCGCGGCGGGCCTGCCCAACGCGATCGGCGGACTGTTCGAACTGGTCCGCACGGGTTCCATGAGCATCATCGCGGCGATCTTCATCGTGGCGATCGTGATCGGTGTGACCTTCGCCGTGGTGTTCGTCGAGCGGGGCCAGCGCAAGATCCTGGTGAACTATGCCAAGCGTCAGGTCGGCAACAAGGTGTACGGCGGCCAGTCGTCGCACCTGCCGCTGAAGCTGAACATGGCAGGGGTGATTCCGCCGATCTTCGCATCGTCGATCATCCTGTTCCCGGCGACGATCGCGGGCTGGTTCACGTCCGACGCGACGGGTTCGGTTGGCGGGTTCATCAAGGACCTGGCTGCCACGCTGTCGCCGGGCCAGCCGGTCTACATCCTGCTGTACGCTGCTGCGATTGTATTTTTCTGCTTCTTCTACACGGCCCTGGTGTACAACAGCCGTGAAGTGGCAGACAACCTGAAGAAAAGCGGTGCCTTCATTCCGGGCATTCGTCCGGGCGAGCAGACGACGCGCTATATCGACAAGATTCTGGTGCGCCTGACGCTGGCTGGTGCGGTCTATATCACACTGGTCTGCCTGTTGCCGGAATTCCTGGTGCTGCGGTGGAACGTTCCGTTCTACTTTGGCGGAACCTCGCTGCTGATCATCGTGGTCGTCACGATGGACTTCATGGCTCAGGTTCAGTCTTACGTGATGTCGCAGCAATATGAGTCGCTGCTGAAGAAGGCGAATTTCAAGGGTAATCTGACCTTGCGCTGACTTCGGATCGGTACAGGCTAGGTATGGCAAAAGACGACGTCATCCAGATGCAGGGGGAGGTCCTGGAAAACCTTCCCAATGCGACGTTCCGGGTCAAGTTGGAAAATGGCCATGTAGTACTGGGCCATATCTCCGGCAAGATGCGAATGAACTACATCCGGATTCTTCCGGGTGACAAGGTGACGGTCGAGCTGACCCCATATGATCTGTCGCGCGCACGAATCGTCTTCCGGACGAAGTGAGCGAACAGGAATTGAAGGAAGAGGAAAATTATGAAAGTGCTGGCTTCTGTTAAGCGCATTTGCCGCAACTGCAAAATCATCAAGCGCAACGGTGTCGTGCGCGTGATCTGCTCGTCGGATCCCCGCCACAAGCAACGCCAAGGCTAATCGGAAAGAGGATTGACGAATGGCACGTATCGCAGGGGTTAACATCCCGAACCACAAGCACACCGAAATCGGCCTGACGGCCATTTATGGTGTCGGCCGCTCGCGCGCTCGCAAGATTTGCGAGGCCACCGGTGTACCGTTTGACAAGAAGGTCAAGGATCTGACCGACGCCGACCTGGAAAAGCTTCGTGACGAAGTGGGCAAGGTCACGGTCGAGGGTGACCTGCGTCGTGAAACCACGATGAACATCAAGCGTCTGATGGACCTTGGTTGCTATCGTGGCATGCGTCACCGCAAGGGCCTGCCCATGCGCGGTCAGCGTACCCGGACCAATGCCCGCACCCGCAAGGGTCCGCGCAAGGCCGGCGTGGCTCTGAAGAAGTAAAGCCGAAGGCAGAGGAAGAAACTAATGGCAAAAGGTCCGAATAACGCCGCTCGCGCGCGTAAAAAGGTCAAGAAGAACGTTGCCGACGGCATTGCGCACGTCCACGCCTCGTTCAACAACACCATCATCACGATCACCGACCGCCAGGGCAACGCCCTGTCGTGGGCGACCGCCGGTGGCCAGGGCTTCAAGGGTTCGCGCAAGTCGACCCCGTTCGCTGCCCAGGTTGCTGCCGAGAACGCCGGCCGCGTGGCGCAAGACCAGGGCATCAAGAACCTGGAAGTGCGCATCAAGGGCCCCGGCCCGGGTCGTGAATCGGCTGTCCGCGCGCTGAACGCGCTGGGCATCAAGATCGCGATCATCGAAGACGTCACGCCGATTCCGCACAACGGCTGCCGTCCGCCGAAGCGCCGCCGCATCTGAGCGTTGGTGTGTCCGGGCCCGGTGGGTTTACCTGCCGGTTTCGGATATGGTAATATGGCGCGTTGACCTGCTGCATTTTAATGCGGCAGGTTTTCGTTTTGCGTCGAGGGAATGTCTCTTACGGCACATTCCCATGCCGGCGCACCGTAAATGCTTGCAGCGTCGTACCGGCAACGGGACGCGCTTAATAAGCCCACCGTCCGTCACGGTCTCCCGGGTGCAGAAATGCACTGCGGAGGTACTGCGTTGACGGACTCGCGGCGCGTCTTGAAGGCGTCGCGATCGATCAAAGGAAGACAACGTGGCACGTTATACCGGCCCGAAGGCCAAACTTTCCCGCCGTGAAGGCACCGACCTGTTCCTGAAGAGCGCCCGTCGCTCGCTCGCCGACAAGTGCAAGCTGGACAGCAAGCCGGGCCAGCACGGCCGCACCTCGGGTGCACGCACCTCCGACTATGGCAACCAGCTGCGTGAAAAGCAGAAGGTCAAGCGCATCTACGGTGTGCTCGAGCGCCAGTTCCGCCGCTACTTCGCCGAAGCCGACCGCCGCAAGGGCAACACCGGCGAAAACCTGCTGCAACTGCTGGAATCGCGCCTGGACAACGTCGTGTACCGCATGGGCTTTGGCTCGACCCGCGCTGAAGCGCGCCAGCTGGTGTCCCACAAGGCGATTCTGGTGAACGGTCAGACCCTGAACGTGCCGTCGGCCCAGATCAAGTCTGGCGACGTCGTCACCATCCGCGAACAGTCGAAGAAGCAAGTCCGTATCGCTGAATCGCTGTCGCTGGCCGAGCAGTCGGGCTTCCCGACCTGGGTGGCCGTGGATTCGAAGAAGTTCGAAGGCACCTTCAAGCAAGTGCCGGATCGCGCCGATATCTCGGGCGACATCAACGAAAGCCTGATCGTCGAACTGTACTCGCGTTAATCACGCGAGCGGAACGGCCCAGAGCTTGCGTTCGCCGCAAAGCTTCCCTTCCAGCCCGACGCGCTGTACGCGCGGTCGGGCTTCGCCCATCTCGCGATGGGATTTTCAGGTTCCAAACGTCAGCCTTATCGGTGTAACGAGCCGAGGGTATTGAAAAGGACAACCTAATGCAAACAGCACTCCTCAAGCCAAAAATCATCGCCGTCGAGCCTCTGGGCGACCATCACGCCAAAGTCGTGATGGAGCCGTTCGAGCGCGGCTACGGCCATACGCTCGGTAACGCCCTGCGTCGCGTGCTGCTGTCGTCGATGGTCGGTTATGCACCGACCGAAGTCACGATCGCTGGGGTGGTCCACGAGTATTCCACCATCGACGGCGTGCAGGAAGACGTCGTCAACCTGCTGCTCAATCTGAAGGGCGTGGTGTTCAAGCTGCACAACCGCGACGAAGTCACGGTGTCGCTGCGCAAGGATGGCGAAGGTGTGGTCACGGCTGCCGATATCGAGCTGCCGCACGACGTCGAGATCATCAACCCGAACCACGTGATCGCCCATCTGTCGGCCGGCGGCAAGCTGGACATGCAGATCAAGGTCGAGCAAGGCCGCGGCTATGTGCCGGGCAACGTGCGCAAGTTCGGCGACGAGTCGGGCAAGGTCATCGGCCGCATCGTGCTGGACGCCTCGTTCTCGCCGGTGCGCCGCGTCTCGTACGCGGTTGAATCCGCTCGCGTGGAACAGCGTACCGACCTGGACAAGCTGGTGATGAACATCGAAACCGACGGCGTGATCTCGCCCGAGGAAGCGATCCGCCAGTCGGCCCGTATCCTGGTCGACCAGCTGTCCGTGTTCGCAGCGCTGGAAGGCACCGAGTCGGCAGCCGAAGCTGCATCGAGCCGTACGCCGCAGATCGACCCGATCCTGCTGCGCCCGGTCGACGACCTGGAACTGACGGTGCGTTCGGCCAACTGCCTGAAGGCCGAGAACATCTACTACATCGGCGACCTGATCCAGCGTACCGAGAACGAACTGCTCAAGACTCCTAACCTGGGTCGCAAGTCGCTCAACGAGATCAAGGAAGTCCTCGCCTCGCGTGGCCTGACCCTCGGCATGAAGCTCGAGAACTGGCCGCCCGCAGGTCTGGAGAAGTAATTGTGGCGCGGGGCATTGGTCCCGCACCGCGGTAACCGCCCTGGCTTCTCGCCAGGGCTCGTATGACTACCGGCCCGCGTCCAGCCGCATCGGACGATAGAAGAGCTGGTCAAACACTTAACTGAAAGGAATCATCATGCGTCACCGTCATGGTCTGCGGAAACTGAACCGCACCTCGTCGCACCGTCTCGCGATGCTGCGCAACATGTCCAACTCGCTGTTCCAGCACGAGCTGATCAAGACCACCGTGCCCAAGGCCAAGGAACTGCGCAAGGTTGTCGAGCCGCTGATCACGCTGGCCAAGAAGGACACCGTTGCCAACCGCCGCCTGGCTTTCGCCCGCCTGCGCGACCGCGACATGGTCACCAAGCTGTTCACCGAACTGGGCCCGCGCTACGCCACCCGTCCGGGCGGCTACACCCGCATCCTGAAGTTCGGTTTCCGTCAGGGCGACAATGCGCCGATGGCGCTGGTCGAACTGGTGGATCGTCCGGAAATCACCGAAGCCCCGGCTGAAGAAGCCGCGGAATAAGGTTGGTTTCCCGACCCGTCGCTGCGACGGGTCCGGGCACACCGCTTTACAATCGAGCCAGGCATCCGCCTGGCTCTTTTGTTTTTGGGACGCCGCAAGGAGAGTGTCGATGCAAAGTCATACCGACCCGGCCGAGGTGATCGTCGTGATCACCAATGCCCCCGATGCCGAGACTGCCGCGCACCTGTCGCAGGTAGTGCTGCAGGCGCGCGCCGCCGCCTGCGTGAACCGCCTGGCGCCGGTCGAGTCCGAGTACTGGTGGCAGGGCAAGCTGGAGCGCGCGCAGGAGTGGCCGCTGCTGATCAAGACCACGCGTGCACGTTACGCTGCGCTGGAGGCCGTGATCCGGCAACATCACCCCTACGACGTGCCGGAACTCATAGCGTGGCCGGTGACGGCTGGTTACGCGCCGTACCTGGCCTGGGTCCGTAGCGAGACCGAGACCGCCTCAGCGCCGGCAAAGTAGGGGCAACCGCGCCCGCAGCGCAGCAGCAGGTACGCCGGCCCCCCAGTTCAAGACAGACAGGAAACAGCGAGATGACCATTGGTTTGGCACTTCCGGAGCGCGCGCTCGGGCAGGACTGGGCGCGGCATATTGCCGCAGCGCTGCTGGCGGCATTGGCCTGGGTGTGCCTGGCGGGCGGCGTGCATGCCGCCACCGAAGACGACTTCCTGCCGCCGGAGCAGGCCTTCCGCTTCGCCGCGAGCCAGCTTGACGACAAGACGGTCGAGGTGCGCTTCGAGGTTGCCCCCGGCTACTACATGTACCGCGAGCGCTTCGCCTTTGCCGCGCAACCCGCCGACGTGAAACTGGGAACGCCGGCGTATCCGCCCGGCAAGGTCAAGTTCGACGAGACCTTCGGCAAGGAGATGGAGACCTACCGCGACAGCGTGGTCATCCGCGTGCCGGTGGAGGCGGCTCCGGCCGACGGCAAGTGGTCGCTGACGGTCACCTCGCAGGGCTGCGCCGACAAGGGCCTGTGCTATCCGCCGATGGAGAGCGTGTACAAGGTCGGCGGCAGCGGGCTTGCCGACCTGTTCGGCAAGCGCGGGCGCTCGGATGCGCCGGCGGCCGTGCCTGCCCCTGCGCCAGCCGCCCCCGCGGTGCTGCGCGCCGACGACAGCGACCGCATCGCCGGCGCGCTGGCGAGCCGCAACTTGGCCCTGATCGCCGCGCTGTTCTTCGGGCTGGGCCTGCTGCTGACGTTCACCCCGTGCGTGCTGCCGATGGTGCCGATCCTGTCCTCGATCGTCGTGGGCGAGCATGTCACGCGCGGCCGTGCGCTGGTGGTGTCGCTGGCCTACGTGCTGGGCATGGCGGTGGTGTACACCGCGGTTGGCGTGGCTGCCGGGCTGCTGGGCGAGGGCCTGTCGGCCGCACTGCAAACACCGTGGGTGCTGGGCCTGTTCGCGGCGCTGATGGTGGCGCTGGCGCTGTCGATGTTCGGGCTGTACGAGCTGCAACTGCCGCAGCGCTGGCAGACCCGCCTGACCGAATCGTCGAACCGCCGCCAGGGCGGCCAGGTGGCGGGTGCGGCGGCGATGGGCGCGATTTCGGCGCTGATCGTCGGGCCCTGCGTCACTGCGCCGCTGGCCGGGGCGCTGGCCTATATCGCGCAATCCCGCGATGCCGTGATCGGCGGCGCGGCGCTGTTCGCCATGGCGCTGGGCATGGGCGTGCCGCTGGTGCTGGTGGGCGTGGGCGCGGGCAACCTGCTGCCGCGGGCCGGGCGCTGGATGGAGGTCACCAAGCGCTTCTTCGGCTTCCTGCTGCTGGGCGTGGCGCTGTGGATGCTGGGGCCGGTGCTGCCGGCCTGGGCCTCGATGCTGGCGCTGGCGGCGCTGCTGCTGGTGGCGGCGGTGTTCCTGGGCGCCTTTGACGGCCTGGGCCCGGATCCGCGCAACCTGGCGCGGGTGGGCAAGGGCGTGGGCGTGCTGTTCGCGATCGCAGCGGCCATCGTGCTGATCGGCGTGGCCTCGGGCGGGCGCGATCCGCTGCAGCCGCTGTCGCACCTGAGCGTGGGACGCGGTGGCGCAGAAGGCGCTGCCGGCGCGCAGGCGGTGCGCTTCGAGCGCGTGCGCAGCGTGGCCGAGCTCGATGCCCGCGTGGCGCAGGCCGCCGCCGCAGGCAAGCCGGTGCTGCTGGATTTCTACGCCGACTGGTGCGTCAGCTGCAAGGAAATGGAGCGCATGACCTTCGTCGATCCGCGCGTGCGCGCGCGGCTGTCCGAGATCGTGCTGCTGCAAGCGGACGTGACCGCCAACAATGCCGACGACAAGGCGCTGCTCAAGCGCTTCGGCCTGTTCGGGCCGCCCGGCATCATCCTGTTCGGGCCTGACGGGCGCGAGCGCCCGGTGCGCGTGATCGGCTACCAGTCGGCCAACCGCTTCCTGGAAAGCCTGGAGCGGGCCTTCGGCACGCGTACCAGCACCTGAGGCGTACCTTGGTGCTGCGCTGCGGCTACCGTTCCAGCCGCCGCCCCAGCGCCCACAGCGCGGCCAGCCCCAGCGCCACGGCGCCCATCAGGCCGATCGACCACCAGAACCCGTGCGGCTCGCGCAGCCAGGGCATGCGGTCGAAGTTCATACCGAAGACACCGGTGATCAGTGTCAGCGGCATGAACAGCGCCGTGATCAGCGTCAGCGCGCGCATGGTGCGGTTGGTCCGGTGCGCCACGGCGGAGAAGTGGATCTGCACCGCCGACTCGATCGAATCCTCCAGCCGGCGCGCGTGCGCCAGCACGCGCTGGATATGCTCCATCACGTCGTTGATGCGCACCAGCAGCACCTCGTCACGCCCCGGCGCATTGGCCGGGCCGCCGGGCTGGTCGCTGCTGTAGCGGTTGTCGAGCAGGCTGTCGCGGAATTCCTGCAGCGCGTCGCGTTGCTCTTCGCTCAGGTGCTCCAGCTTGCGCAGCTGGATGCGGGCATCCAGCAGTCCCTCCCAGCTTGAGAAGCTGCGGCGCGAATTGAGCAGCGCGCGCTGCCAGCGGTCGAGCTGGCGCGTCAGCGGCGCGCGCAGTTCCAGGTAACGGTCGACCATTGCATTGAGCAGGCGCAGCATCAGGTCCTCGGGCCGGCTGGGCGGGCGCACGCCGTGCAGCAGCGGCTGGCCGTTGCCGCGCACGGGCGTGGCCTGCGGGCGTGGTGCCTGGCATAGCTCGACCAGGCGCTGGCGCACCTGGTCAACGGTGCGCGATTGCCCCGAGCGCACCGTGACCAGCACCGTGTCGAACACGAAAAACGTGACCGGCTGGGTGTCGATCTTGGCCAGTGCCGGGAGGAAGCCGGGCGGATAGCGCTTCTGGCGGGCGGCGGACTCGGCAGCGGACGGCTTCGCCGTGCCGGCCGCAGGGTCCTGCGGCTCGGCCTCGGCGATGGCGCGGCTGGTCTCGAAGGTGAGCTTGCGGAAGATCACCATGTCGTACGCATTGGTCGTGTCGAAATACGACGGATGCGCGGCATTGGTGGCGTCGGCCAGGTGCAGGTCCAGGATCGGCGCGCCGGCAAGCTTGCGCACGCTCTCGCGCCAGGCATCCGGCGCGGCGGTGACTTCCTCGGTGGAGAAATCCGCCCAGACGAACAGTGACGCGGCATTGCCGCCGAGGAAGTTGCCCGCGTCGGTGAGCGAGGCGAGCGGGTGTACCTGGCTGGCCGAGAAGCCTAGCAGTTCCATAGGCGCTCTGTCGGTTGGCCGCTCAGGCCGTCAGCAGCCGCGCGGCGTCGCGCGCGAAATAGGTCAGGATGCCGTCGGCGCCGGCGCGGCGGAAGGCCAGCAGCGATTCCATCATCACCTTGTCGTGGTCCAGCCAGCCGTTCTGCGCGGCGGCCTTGAGCATCGCGTACTCGCCGCTGACCTGGTAGACGTAGGTGGGGAAGCGGAACTCGTCCTTCACGCGGCGCACGATGTCCAGGTACGGCATGCCGGGCTTGACCATCACCATGTCGGCGCCTTCCAGGATGTCCTGTGCCACTTCGCGCAGGGCTTCGTCGGTATTGGCCGGATCCATCTGGTAGGTCATCTTGTTGCCCTTGCCCAGGTTGGCGGCCGAGCCCACCGCGTCGCGGAAGGGGCCGTAGAACGCCGACGCATACTTGGCCGAGTACGCCATGATGCGCGTATGGATATGGCCGTTGTCTTCCAGCGCAGTGCGCACCGCGCCGATGCGGCCATCCATCATGTCGGACGGGGCCACGATGTCGACACCGGCTTCGGCCTGTGCCAGTGCCTGGCGCACCAGGATCTCGACGGTCACATCGTTGATGACATAGCCGTTGTCGTCCAGCACGCCGTCCTGGCCGTGGCTGGTGTACGGGTCGAGCGCCACGTCGCAGAGCACGCCGAGCTCGGGGAAGCGGTCCTTGAGCGCGCGCACGGCACGCGGCACCAGGCCCTCGGGGTTGGTGGCCTCGATGCCGTCCGGCGTCTTCAGCGACGGTTCGATCACCGGGAACAGCGCGATCACCGGGATGCCCAGCTTGACGCAGTCTTCGGCCACCGGCATCAGCAGGTCGACCGACACGCGCTCGACGCCCGGCATCGACCCCACCGCCTGGCGCTGGTTCTGGCCCTCGAGGATGAAGACGGGGTAGATCAGGTTGTCCGGCGACAGGCGATGCTCGCGCATCATGCGGCGGGAGAAATCATCGCGGCGCATGCGGCGCGGGCGGTATTCGGGGAAGGTGGACATGGCGGGCTTCTTGACTGTAGGGCTGGACAGGAAAGCGGGCCGGCAAGCACGGCGCGCGCGGCAAAGCGCGGTCCAAAGCCGCTGGCCGAAGAAAAACTAAACTTTTGAGCGTGCCCGCTATCATACTCGCGGACACTTTGCGTTGCGCCCTGCGTGGCGCGGTGTCTCCCGCTACTCCTCCCTGAGCGGGTACCCGCCCCAGCGGCGGGAAAGTTTGTCCCCGTTGCTTGCAGCGGGGCTTTTTTTGCGTGCTGACCTGGTGATTACACTGCGGGATCGGCAGCAGGCGGCTCGCTCTTCTCCGCTGCGGACCGGGCTTCGGCCTTCTGCGCTTCCGGCAGGTTGAGCCAGCCGGCGATCACGCCCTGCGCCTCTTCGATGCCGCGGCGCTTCAGGCTGGAGAAGAGCTGTGCCGTCATCGGCACCGGTGTTTCCATCTGCTCGGCGTAGCCCTGCAGCATCTTGCGGGTTTCGCGCAGCGCCTTGGCGTTGTCGCTGTTGGTCAGCTTGTCGGCCTTGGTCAGCAGCACGTGGATGGGGCGCCCCGTCGGCAGGAACCACTCCACCATCTGGCAATCGAGATCCGTGAACGGACGGCGCGCGTCCATCATCAGGATCAGGCCGGACAGTTGCTGGCGCGTCTGCACATAGTCGCTCAGCAGTCCCTGCCAGTGGTACTTGGCCGAGCCCGAGACCTCGGCATAGCCGTAGCCGGGCAGGTCGACCAGGAAGGCGAGCGGGTCGGGCGCCTTGACCGGCGCCACCGAGAAATAGTTGATGTGCTGCGTGCGCCCGGGGGTGCGCGACGAGAACGCCAGCCGCTTCTGGTTGCACAGGATGTTGATGGCCGTGGACTTGCCGGCGTTGGAGCGGCCGGCGAACGCCACCTCCGGCACGGCCGTGGCGGGCAGGTCGCGCAGGTGGTTCACGGTGATGAAGAAGCGGGCCTGGTGAAGAAGGGACATGCGCTAGAGCGGTGGGGCGGGCCGCGGAGGCTGTGCGCATTGCGCATGCCGGGGCCGGGGTCTCGCCAGGGT
>NZ_JBYSZI010000053.1:13326-48204 GCF_058787075.1 Cupriavidus sp. FW305-46 | reverse complement strand
GGGTTAGCAGACCGGGGATTAGGAGCCGGCGAGCCCGGAGGCTCCCCTGCCAGGGCCCGCCCATTGAAGTGGCATGCTCAGGCACGGCGAACGTAAGGATACCGCCTGACGGCGGTCGTTCGGCCCTAATCCATTCGGGCTGCTAAACCCGGTCGCCACGACGCAGCGACGGACTCAGTATGAAGAGGGGCAGCAAGCGCGAGTATGGGCAAACTCTTAAAAGAGCGTTCATCGCCGAATTGCCGGGGATGATGCGGGTGCGCAGGTGTTAATGCGGTTGACTTCGTGGATGCGCCGGCCCTCTCCCCCGCCCCTCTCCCGCACGCGGTGTACAGACCGGAGACATGGGTAACAGGTGTTCGGAGACATAGGTGACACGTGACCTGCGCGCATCATGATGCGCGCAGGTCACGCTCTCCGATCTCAAAGCGGCTGAACCACACGCGGTAGCAGCCGTCCTGCGCCGTGGGTCGCAAGGCAATGCGCTGGCCGATGAACGCTTTGCCAATCTTAAAGCGCCGCCGGCCCACTGCAATGCGCGCGGACCTGTCAACTTTATAGACCTTGTCACAAGACAGGTACTCGGCGGCTGGCAGCATCTCCGGATATGCAATGACGCTGGCACGATAGCGCTGCATGGGCACCGCCATGCCCAATGCTTCGTGCGGGCGCTTGCCGTTATAGGTTTCGCGATAGCGGTCGAAGACGCGCTGCGCTTCGTCGTTGTCCGCAAAACGCCGATGCTGCAATAGTTCGACCTTGAGGGTGCGATGAAACCGCTCGTCCTTGCCTTGGGTCTGGGGGTGATATGGCCTTGAGTGGCTGACTTCGATGCCCAGCTGCATCAGCCAGACCGTCAGCGCCGTATAGCCCAGGCCTTCGGAATCGCCGCCCCATGGCGGACCGTTGTCCATCGTCATGCGGTGCGGCAAGCCGTAGCGGCGAAACGTCGCAATCAACCTGGACTGGACCGTCTCAGCACGCTCGTCGCCACAGGCAGCAAGGCACAGGTTGAATCGCGAATGGTCATCGAGCACCGTCAGCGGATGACAAATCCCGCGCTCGTTGCGCACGTAGCCTTTGAAGTCCATCTGCCACAAGGTATTGGGCTCGGCATGCTCAAAGCGCTGGAACGGCTGCTGGCCCGCGGCAACGCCCACGCCCAGGCGGCCGTGGCGGCGCAGGATCTCGTGAATGGTACTGGGCGCCGGCAGTGCGTCCACGCCGGCGTTCTGCAGCAGCTTGGCCAGCTTGCGCGCACCCCAGTAAGGATGCTCGTCTCGCAAGGCCAATACCTGGCGCTCAAGCTCCGGCGCGGTACGCAACGGATTGGCTGCGGGCCGTCGACACTGGTCTGTCAGCCCGCCCTCGCCCGACTCGGCGTAGCGCGACAGCCACTTGTACAACGTCTTCGGGGCAATGCCCCATCGCCTGGCCAACTCCCGCCGGTTCGCTCCTGGCTGGCTGGCCAGCATCACCAGTTCCCTGCGTTGATCCATGAGTGACACTTCCTTCCATGGCATGGCAGGTCTCCCAAAAGACACTGCCAGCCAGTCTAGTTGTGTTACCCATGTCCCCGAACAGGTGTTACCTATGTCCCCGGTCTATACACGCGGGAGAGGGGAGAAAACATGCGGGAGGAAACAGCTGTTGGGCTCGCATGCGACAACGCTGTGCCAGAGCAGCGATGCACTCCGTGCCCGAGCCCAAGAGCTGAGATAGGGCGTGCGCGCAGCGCAGCGCAGCCGAAGGCTTCCCACCACCTGCCCAACCAAAACCTCAGAACCCCAGACTCGCCAACAAATCATCCACCTGCGCCTGGTCCGACACCACATCCGGCTTCCCTTCCGGATTCACCTGCGGCCCATTCATCAGTGTCGACGGCGCCTGCGCTTCCACGCGCCGCTCGGACGGCACGTTGTCGATCAGCACCTGCAGCAGCTCCTGCTCCAGCGTGCGGATCATGTCCATCATCTTCTTGATGACCTGGCCGGTCAGGTCCTGGAAGTCCTGCGCCATCATGATGTCGAGCAGGTGGCTGTTGGTGGCGCGGGCCTGGCCCGGGACCTCGGACAGGAACGCGCGGGTGTCGAGCACCAGCGAGCGTGCGTCGGCCAGTTCCACCGGCTGGTCGAACCAGGCCGCCCAGCGCTTGTCCAGCGTCTCGGCCTGCTGTTCGATGTCGGACTGGATCGGCTGCGCCAGTTCGACCGCGTTCAGCGTGCGCTCGGCGGCCTGCTCGGTCATCGCGGCGATGTAGTTGAGCCGGTCGCGCGCATCGGGGATGGCCTGCGCGGCGCGCTCGATCTCCTTGTCCAGGCCGAGCTCGCGCATGTTGTCGCGCAGCATGCGCGTCAGGTTGCCGATGCGGAGGATCAGTTGCTCGGCGGAATCATTGCTCAGGGTGGGGGTCATGACAAACGCGCCTCCGCCTCAGCCGCCGAGCTTTTCGAAGATCTTGGTGATCTTCTCGTCCAGCGTGGCGGCCGTGAACGGCTTGACTACGTAGCCGTTGGCGCCGGCCTGGGCCGCTGCGATGATGTTTTCCTTCTTGGCCTCGGCCGTCACCATCAGCACGGGGATCTTGCCGATATTCGCGTCCGCGCGGATCGCCTGCAGCATCGACAGGCCGTCCATGTTGGGCATGTTCCAGTCCGAGATCACGAACTGGAAGCTGCCGTCCTTGGCCTTCTCCAGGCCGGCGGCGCCGTCCTCGGCTTCCTCGACGTTGACGAATCCCAGCTCCTTGAGCAGGTTGCGGATGATCCGGCGCATGGTCGGGAAATCGTCCACGACCAGGATCTTGATGCTCTTGTCCACTTTGAGGGCTCCAGGTAAATGCAGTGTTGGCTAGTTGGTCCAGCTTGTTGTTTCAGCTTGTTGTCTGGGCTTGTTCAGGTTTGCGGGTCCGTTCAGACCCGTTGCGCGCGCGTGCCGTACGTGGCCAGGCGCGCCATCACGCGCTGGGTCATCGCCGGCAAGGGCACGATTTCATGCACGCCGCCGGCGGCAATCGCCTCCTTCGGCATGCCAAACACGATGCAGGTGTGCTCGTCCTGCGCCAGGTTATAGGCGCCGGCCTCGCGCATGCGCAGCATGCCGCGCGCGCCGTCCTTGCCCATGCCGGTCAGGATCACGCCGATCACGTTCTTGCCGCCGTGCTGCGCGGCCGAATCGAACAACACGTCGACCGACGGGCGATGGCGGTTGACCGGTGCCTCCTGCGACAGGTGCGCGACGTAGTTGGCGCCGCTGCGTGCCAGCAGCAGGTGCGAGTCGCCCGGGGCAATGTACGCATGGCCCGGCAGCACGCGCTCGCCGTGCACGGCTTCCTTGACCGTGATGCGACACAGGCCGTCCAGCCGCTGCGCGAACGAACGCGTGAAGCCGGCCGGCATATGCTGGACGATCAGCACCGCGGGGCTGTCGGGCGGCAGCGGCATCAGGAATTCCTTGATGGCCTCGGTGCCGCCGGTGGAGGCGCCCAGGATGATCAGCTTCTCGGTCGATAGCAGCGGGCTGCGCAGCATCGGCACGGGCGCGGTGCCGGTGGCGGATGCCGCGGCCGGCTGCGTCGCCGCGCGCACGCGGGCACGCGAGGCGGCGCGCAGCTTGTCGGCGATGGTGTCGGTGTATTCCAGCAACCCGTCGCGGATGCCCAGCTTGGGCTTGGTGACAAAGTCCACCGCGCCCAGCTCCAGCGCGCGCATGGTGATTTCCGAGCCGCGTTCGGTCAGCGACGACACCATCAGCACCGGCATCGGCCGCAGCCGCATCAGCCGCTCCAGAAAGTCCAGGCCATCCATGCGCGGCATTTCGACGTCCAGCGTCAGCACGTCCGGGTTCAGGCGCTTGATCAGGTCGCGCGCGACCAGCGGGTCCGGCGCGGTGCCCACCACTTCCATGTCGGGCTGGCTGTTGATGATCTCCGTCATCAGGCTGCGGATCAGCGCGGAGTCGTCCACGCAGAGCACCTTGATCTTGGCGGCAGTCATGATTGATCGTGCTTTTAAGGGTTTCAGGGAAGCGGGCGCGGGTAAGGCTGCTGCCGCGCAAACAGTTCAGGCGTGCGCGCGGGCTCTCGCGCCGAGGTGGCAATGGCCCGCGCCAGTGCGCGCTCATCGCGCGCCACCGAAACCTGGTCGTCCTGCCGCGTCAGGCGGCGCACCAGCGCCAGCCCGCCAATCGGAAAATAGCTGACGCGGCGCGCATGCGGACCGCGCAGGTCCTGCGCCGCCACGCGCACCTCTTCGGTCTTCAGGTAGCGCAGCACGAAATCCGCATTGCGGTCGCCGATGTTCAGCGTGGTCATGTTGGCCAGCACCGCCCCGCCGCCGAAGACCTTGGCCTCCAGCCGCTCGCGGCGCGCGCCCATCTTGAGCAGTTCGTTGATCAGTACTTCCAGCGCATAGCTGCCGTAGCGCATCGATGCGGACAGCATGCGGTCGGCGCTGCCGTCGTCATCGGGCAGCATGAAGTGGTTCATGCCGCCCACGCCGGCGGTCTCGTCGCGGATGCAGGCGGCCACGCACGAGCCCAGCACGGTGGTCAGCACCACGTCCTCGCGGGTCACGTAATACTCGTTGGGCAGCAGCTTGATGGCCTGCTTGCCGAACTCGCGGTCGAAGTAGGTGCGCGTGGCGAGGGCTTCGGGCAGATGGGGCGTGCGCATCACGGCCTTCCTGCCGCCGCGGCGGGCGCCAGTTCATAGACGGTCTGCCCGCGCAGCTGGAACGCGCGCGTGACATAGGAGAAGTTCTCCGAATGGCCGGCGAACAGCAGCCCGTGCGGCTTGAGCAGCGGCACAAAGCGCTCCAGGATGCGTCCCTGGGTCGGCTTGTCGAAGTAGATCATCACGTTGCGGCAGAAGATGGCGTCGAACTGCTCGCGGATGCCCCAGTCGGGCGCGAGCAGGTTCAGCGGCTCGAACGCGATGGTGGCGGCCAGCTCCGGCTTGACCTTGACCGAGCCGGTGCGCGGGCCGGTGCCCTTCAGGAAGAAGCGCTTGAGCCGTTCCGGCGACAGCCGCGCCACCTGGTCGGCCGAATAGACGCCGCTGCGGGCCTTGGCCAGCACCTGGGTGTCGATATCGGTGGCCAGCACCGTGCCGGCGCGATCGCCCAGCGCTTCAGCCAGCGTGATGGCGATCGAGTACGGCTCTTCGCCGGTGGAGGCGGCCGAACACCAGACGCTGTAGGGGCGCCCGGTCTTCTTCGCGTGCTCCGCCAGCAGCGGGAAGTGGTGCGACTCGCGAAAGAACGAAGTCAGGTTGGTCGTCAGCGCGTTGGTGAAGAATTCCCACTCCGGCGACCGGTCATCCGCATCCAGCAGCGCCAGGTACGAGGCGAAGTCCGACAGCTGCAGCGTGCGCAGCCGCCGCGCCAGCCGGCTGTAAACCATCTCGCGCTTGTGGCTGCCCAGCGAGATGCCCGCGCGCCGGTGGATCAGCGCGCGGATTTTCTCGAAGTCGCGTTCGGTCAGCAGGAAGTCGCGCGCTTCGTCGCGCCGCAGGAGGGCGGCCGGCGCGGGGACCGGCCCGGTGTGACCGGGTACGCTGGCGGCGGTGCGGTACGGCGTCATGGGTTGCTTCAGTGATGCAGGGTCAGGCGTACTCGGCTTCGACCAGTGCCATCTCGGGGCTGGTCATCAGCTTCTCGATGTCGATCAGCACCAGCATGCGGCCGTCGATGGTGCCCAGCCCGGTCAGGTGCTCGGTCGAGATCGACACGCCGAACTCGGGCGCCGGCTTGATCGCATCGCCCGTCAGGGTCAGCACGTCCGACACGCCATCCACCACGATGCCGACCACGCGGCCAGCCACGTTCAGGATGATGACCACGGTCTGGTGGTCGTAGCGCACGTTGCCCAGGCGGAACTTCAACCGCAGGTCGACGATCGGCACGATCACGCCGCGCAGGTTGGTCACGCCCTTGATGAAGTCCGGTGCGCTGGAGATGCGGGTCACGGTCTCGTAGCTGCGGATCTCCTGGACCTTGAGGATGTCGATGCCGTACTCCTCCGACCCCAGCGTGAAGACCAGGAACTCCTGGCCCGAAGCGTCGCTTCCGGGGGTATCGATGTGTCCGATGCCGGCCATGATCTCTTGTTCTCCTGTGATTGGACGATTACTGCTGCAGCGCCGGTTCCTGCCGGCGCACGCCGGTGCGCTGCAGCGCGCCGACATCGACGATCAGCGCCACGCTGCCGTCGCCAAGGATGGTGGCCGCGGAAATGCACGGCACCTTGCGGTAGTTGGTTTCCAGGTTCTTCAGCACCACCTGGTGCTGGCCGATCAGCTGGTCCACCAGCAGCGCAAAGCGCTTGCCTTCGGCCTGCAGGATCACGGCGATGCCCTGCGTGGGCTCCTGCAACGCGCCGGACACGTTGAACACGCGGTGCATTTCCAGCAGCGGCAGGTATTCGCCGCGCACGTGCATGACGCGGTCCGAATTGGCCGCGGTATGGACGTCTTCAGCCTTGGGCTGCAGCGACTCCATCACGCAGTTCAGCGGCAGGATGAAGGTCTCTTCGCCCACCTTGACCGACATGCCGTCCAGGATCGCCAGCGTCAGCGGCAGCACGATGCGGATGGTGGTGCCCAGGCCCGGGCGCGAGCTGATCTCGACATGACCGCCCATTTCCTGGATGTTGCGCTTGACCACGTCCATGCCCACGCCGCGGCCGGACACGTCGGTGACGACCTCGGCGGTGGAAAAGCCCGGCGCGAAGATCAGCTGCCAGACTTCCTCGTCGGTGATGGTCTCGGACACCGGCAGGCCGTTTTGGATGGCCTTGGCCAGGATGCGCTCGCGGTTCAGGCCGCCGCCGTCGTCGCTGACTTCAATGACGATATTGCCGCCATGGTGCTGCGCGGACAGGATCAGCTGGCCGGTCGCGTCCTTGCCTGCGGCCACGCGCTTGTCGGGGGTTTCGATGCCGTGATCCAGGCTGTTGCGCACCAGGTGCGTGAGCGGATCGATGATGCGTTCGATCAGGCTCTTGTCCAGCTCGGTGGCCTTGCCGAAGGTGACCAGGTCGATCTGCTTGCCGAGCTTGCTGGCCAGGTCGCGCACCAGCCGCGGGAAGCGCGAGAACACGTAGTCCATCGGCATCATGCGGATCGACATCACTGCTTCCTGCAGGTCGCGCGCATTGCGCTCGAGCTGGCCCATGCCGGAGAACAGGCGGTCGAACAGCACCGGGTCCAGCGCCGACGCGGTCTGCGCCAGCATCGATTGCGTGATCACCAGCTCGCCCACCAGGTTGATGATCTGGTCGACCTTCTCGGTCGGCACGCGGATCGAGCCTTCGCCGTGCGCGGCGCTCGCCTGCGGCTTGGCCTTCTCGCGCGCGGCGGAGGGCGCTGCGGGGGCGGGGGCCGTGGCAACCGGGACGGGCGCCGGGACAGGGGCCTCGACCACCGCGGGGGCAGCAGCAGGGGCCTCGGCTTCAGCTTCGATCACGATCTGGTCCAGGTCGATCACGAAGCAGCACACCGCGATGATGTCGTCGGCGCTGCACTGGGTGTTGAGCCACACCACCAGTTCGCCATTCACCTCTTGCTGGCCGGTGATCTCGCCCAGGTTGGCCAGTTCCTCGCGCAGCAGCGCCTGGTCGGAGGCGGAAACCCGGATCAGGCGGATCTTGAGCCCGCCGCCCGCGGCAGCGGCAGCGGGAGCCGTCGCGGCAACAACAGGTGCGGGCGCCGGGGCCGGGGCAGCTGCGCCGGCATGGCCGGCGGCTTCCTGCGCCAGCTGTTGCAGCACGGCGCAGATGCGCGCCAGCGTTTCCGGATCGGGTTCGGTGCCGTTGCGGTAGGCGTTGAGCTGGTCTTGCAACACGTCCTTGGTTTCCAGAAAGGTGTCGATGATGGTCCTGGTCAACGCCAGTTCCTGCCGGCGCGTGCGGTCCAGCAGGTTCTCGAAAATATGGGTGGTCTCGGTCAGCGCCGCGAAGCCGAAGGTGGCAGCCCCGCCCTTGATGGAGTGCGCCGCCCGGAAGATCGCGTTCAGATGCTCGGGATCGGGCGACTCAATGTCCAGGCCGAGCAGCAGCTGCTCCATTTCGACGAGCAGTTCTTCCGCTTCCTCGAAGAAGGTCTGGTAAAACTGTGTGATATCGATATCGACAGACATGGCGTCCTGAGTCACTTGGTTACTGCACTGGCGCTGCCGCAACGGCCGCGCGTCATGGTTTGCTGCCCGTGGGCGCAGGCGCAGGCGCTGAGGCCGCTGCCAGCCCCGCCTGCATCTCCTGCGCGGCCTTGCCGGCCTGCGCCGCCACCGTGACCTCGGCGGCGCTGGCGTTCTCGGCCTCGAAGCGCGCCTGGGCCTTTTGGTTGAGCACCACGATGCTGATGCGCCGGTTCACCGGCGCCAGCAGGTCTTCCTTGTCCAGCGGCATGGTCGCGGCCAGGCCCAGCACGCGCAGCACCTTGCCCTCCTGCATGCCGCCGGCGATCAGCTCGCGGCGCGAAGCGTTGGCGCGGTCGCCCGACAGCTCCCAGTTGCTGTAGGTGCGCTCGCCGTTGGAATAGTTGGCCGCATCGGTATGGCCCGACAGGCTGACCTTGTTGGGCAGCTCGTTCAGGACCGGCCCGATCTCGCGCAGGATGGTGCGCATATAGGTCTCGACCGTGGCGCTGCCGGTGCGGAACATCGGCCGGTTCTGCGTATCCAGGATCTGGATGCGCAGCCCCTCGCTGGTGATGTCCAGCAGCAGCTGCGGCCGGAACTGGCGCAGCACCGGGTTGTTCTCGATGATCTGCTCGAGCCGCTGCTTGAGCGCGCGCAGGCGCTGCGCTTCCTGCTGCTCGTTGCGCCGCTGCTCGTCGCTGGGTTCGTTGGTGCGCGCGCGCATGGTGTCGCCGTCCTTGCGCAGCGCATCCTGGCCGCCGCCCGGGATCACGCTCGGGGTCTGGCTGCTCTTCTCGCCGCCGACGATGGCCACCTTGAGCGGCATGCGGAAGTACTCGGCAATGCCTTCCAGCGTCTTCTTGTTGGCGCTGGACAGCAGCCACAGCACCAGGAACAGCGCCATCATCGCCGTCATGAAGTCGGCGTAGGCGATCTTCCAGCTGTGGTTGCCGTGCGGCCTGGCGTGCGATTTCGCCCGGCGGACGATGATCGGACGCATATCGTGTGCGCTGCTCATGACGGTGCTCCTTGCTGCTTGCGCGCCTTAATTCAGGCTCTTGACTTCACGCACGTGGTCGTCGAGCTCAAGGAACGACGGCCGCACCGTGGAGTACAGCACCTTGCGGCCGAATTCCACCGCCACCAGCGGCGCGTAGCCGTTGAGCGAGGCCAGCAGCACCACCTTGATGCATTCGTAGACTTTGACGTTCTCGGATACCTGCAGCTCGATACGCGCGGCCAGCGGCGAGACAAAGCCATAGGCCAGCAGGATGCCGAGGAAGGTGCCGACCATGGCGTGCGCGATCAGCGCGCCCAGCTCGGCCGGCGGCAGGTCGGCCGAACCCAGCGCATGCACCACGCCCATCACCGCGGCAACAATGCCGAAGGCGGGCAGCGCGTCGCCGACGCGCGACAGCGCATGGGCGGGGATCTCGGCCTCGTGGCGGAAGGTCTCGATCTCGTGGTCCATCAGGGCCTCGATCTCGAAGGCGTTCATGTTGCCGTTGACCATCATGCGCAGGTAGTCGGTGAGGAATTCCATCACCACCGGATCCGACAGGATGCGCGGGTACTGGCTGAAGACGCTGCTGGCGGCGGGGTCCGCGATTTCCTTTTCCAGGAACAGGATGCCCTCGCGCCGTGCCTTGGACAGCAGCACGTACAGCAACGACATGACGTCCAGGTACAGCTCTTTCTTGTACTTGGAACTCTTGAACAGGCCCGGCAGGGCCTTGACGGTGGCCTTGATGGCCTTTGCTGTATTGGTGGCGATGAAGGCGCCGAAGGCGGCGCCCCCGATGATCACAAATTCCGCCGGTTGATATAGCGCGCCCATGTGGCCGCCGGTCATGGCGTAACCGCCAAGCACCGCCACAACCACGACGACATAGCCAAGAACTACTAGCACGATCGGATCCCCGTCTAAAAACGCGCGTCGGTCACGCACAATTGCCCGGGCACGGGCGAACGGAGAGTGGTCCGTCCGCCAGCGCTGCAAGCTTGCCAGCCGGCGGACCTTGACCAGGATCAGGCGTTGGTCTGCACGGCGGCGGCGTCTTTCGAGAGCTTCTTCACTTTCCCTGCGCGTGACGGCGGACGGCACAGGCTGCACACGAAATTCGCGTGCGGCTCATACGCGTGCGTGACAAACTGCCCGCCGCAACACGTGCACCGGGACAGCTGCAGCATGTTGCTCTCGAAGAACCGTACTAACGTCCAGGCACGCGTGAAACTTAAGACAATTTCGCCGCCCAGCAGCGAAACATGCTCAAGGTACAGGCGGTAGGCAGCCACCACCGCGCGAATGCCCACGGTCTCGCCTTCCTGCACCATGAACTGGTAGGCGGAGAAGAACAGCGACGAGTGGATATTCGGCAGCCAGGTGGTGAACCAGTCCGTCGAGAAGGGAAGCATGCCCTTGGGGGGCGAGACGCCGCGCAGCTCCTTGTACAGGCGGATGAGCCGGTCACGCGACAGCGTGGTCTCGGCTTCAAGCACCTGCAGGCGCGCACCCAGGCCGATCAGTTCAATGGCGAGCTGGGTCTGGTTGGCGTCCTGGAGCACGCTCTTGCGGCTGGGAACGGAGGTGGCCGTGTAACTCCGGGTAGGCTCGGCCTGCAGGAGCGCGGTCAATTGAGCGACTCCACAGGCTGGCGTGCAAGCAGGATCGCGGCGTGGATCTGCTGCATGTCATGGCTCTTGGCCGTGTGGGTGAGAGTGGACAGAAGCGCATGGTCGTCAAAGCGAAACCTGCACAGCACCATGTTGGATGCCGCCAGTTTGACGAGTTGCGCGGAAGTCAGCTTGGCAAGAATATCCGCAATTTCCTTGCTGACCCCGAGCCGGAACATGGCTTCGACCTGGTTTTCGCGCACCAGGCGTTGCGCGAGCAGCAGATAAGCGAGGTTAACCTCCCTGATCTCCTGGAGAACTTCACTGCTTTCCAATTTATCCCCGCTACCAAAAACCCACCGTGGCCGCTTGTCCGGCGCTTACCGATGCCCTCGCGGGCCCCGGCGACCAGATCGTTTGTTTGCGGCTGGGCGGGTACAACGTACGACTAAGGAGCTACGCCCGTGTCAAACTGTAATCAACTCCGTTACAAGTGTTACAGAGTGTAAGTGAGACTGTTACGTTTATATCGGCAATCTACCCGCAATGCCAATCCCTACTTACGCGGGGGGGAAACCAAATGTCGCATGAAACATACATGAGCGCGCACATTTTGTAACAGTTCACACCCCTGACATTTGACCGGAATCAACTCATGTCCCGCAAACGTCATCTCGGTCAAACGCATGGCGAGCCCTTTCGGGAGCCTGCTGGATTCCTCTATTGACGAGTGGCGCGAGTGCGGTTAGCACGCGCAATCTGTCAGAAATAGCCGTTCGAAAATTGCGGCGGGATTCCGCCCGCCAGGCCTATGGCTGGCTCATGGCCGGAACATGCGCCGCAGCCACGCCGCCAGCCGGGCGAACACATCGTCGGGCGCTTCGCGGAACAGCGCCGGGCGCATGCGCTCCACCTGCTCCAGCACGCGCGAGGCTTCTTCCGGCCGCACCGAGCCGTACTCCAGGGCCAGGCCCAGCATGCCGCGCAGCTCGCCCACGCGGGCGCGGCCAGCGGCTTCGCTGTCTTCGGTCTGCAGCGCGTACATCAGGTCATAGGCGCGCTGGCGCAGGCTTTCGGCCAGGCGCCATGCGGGCGTGCGCATGCGCTCTTCCAGCACCCGCACGTCTTCTGCCGAAGCCGCCACCTGCGTGGCGAGCGCCTCGGTGAAGGCGGCATCGGCGCCGCATTCGGACAGCACCTGCGCCGCCCATTCGCGCGCATGCGCCAGGCGCTGGTCCGGCGTCCAGTCCGGCTGCACCGCCAGCCCGAAGCCAAAGCGCTGGGCATCGCGCATCAGCGCCGCCAGCGCATTGGGCAACTGCTTGTCGAACACGCGGCGGGCCCAGCCGTATTCACCGCCGGACAGCAGCCGCGAGACCGCGCGCTCGGTGAGCGGGCCGTCATGCTGCAGCAGCCGCGCGCGCAGGAATTCCTGGAAATCGGGCGGCAGGAACTCGCGGTCCAGGCCGGTCGAGACCCCGACGAACTGCTCGAATTCCTTGCGCAGCCGGGCCGCATCGTCATGCGGCAGAGCCAGGTTGATCTCGGTCGTCATAGCCTTGCCATCCGGGACGCCGCGCGGCCCGTTGCCAGTGGGGATCAGAACGCGCTCCAGTCGCCGTTGTCGGCGGCTGCCAGCGCGGGCCGCGAGGCTCTGCCTGCCACCAGCCGCGCCGGCTGCGCGGCGACGGCATCAGCCGCCTCGGCTGCGGCGGCATGGTCCGCCGCAGGCGCAGCCGCGGCCTTCGTGCTGGCGGGCAGGGCCTTGGCGACCCGCTTGCCGGCAGCGATGGCGCGCACCGCGCCGGCGGCATGAGACACCTTGGCCGGCACTGCCGTCGCCGCAGGCAGCGAGTGGGCCACGAACGAACCCGCGCGGGCATCCTCGGCCGCCAGGCGGAACGTCGCCACGGCCGCCTGCAGCCGGCTGGCCTGCTCTTCCAGCGCGCCGGCAGCAGCGGCGGCTTCTTCCACTAGCGCCGCGTTCTGCTGCGTGCCCTCGTCCATCTGCGCCACGGCCTGGTTGACCTGCTCGATGCCCGTGCTCTGCTCGGCCGACGCCGCGCTGATCTCGCCCATGATGTCGGTCACGCGCTTGACCGCCTGCACGATCTCTTCCATGGTCTTGCCCGCCTGGCCCACCAGCGCCGAGCCGTTGTCCACGCGCTCCACCGTATCGCCGATCAGCCCCTTGATCTCCTTGGCCGCGTTGGCGCTGCGCTGCGCCAGGCTGCGCACCTCGCCCGCCACCACCGCGAAGCCGCGGCCCTGCTCGCCGGCGCGCGCCGCTTCCACCGCCGCGTTCAGCGCCAGGATGTTGGTCTGGAAGGCGATGCCTTCGATCACGCCGATGATGTCGACGATCTTCTTCGATGCATCGTTGATCTCGTCCATGGTCTGCACCACCCGGCCCACCACTTCACCGCCGCGCAGCGCCGTCTCCGACGCATTCGCCGCCAGCCCGCTGGCCTGGCGCGCGTTGTCCGCGTTCTGACGCACCGTGCTGGTCAGCTCTTCCATGCTCGACGCCGTCTGCTCCAGCGCCGCCGCCTGCTGCTCAGTGCGCTGCGACAGGTCGTTGTTGCCCGCGGCGATTTCACGCGAGGCGCTGCCGATGGATTCGGCCGACACCTTGAAATCGCGCACCATGCGCGACAGCTGCTGCTGCATCTGCTGCATCGCATAGACCAGGCTGCCCTTGTCGCCTGCGCGCGTGGCCACCGGCGCGGAGAAGTCGCCTTCGGCAATGCGCGCGGCAATCGCGGCCGCATAGCCCGGCTCGCCGCCCAGCTGGCGCGACAGCGCCCGCGCCAGCAGCACGCCCAGCAGCACCGACAGCGCCAGGCCGCCCAGCACCAGGCCCAGCATCCACAGGCGCGTCGCGTCGTAGACGCTGCGCGCTTCTTCCATGTTGTTGCGGGCGCGGTCGTCGCGGCGCTTGACCATCTGGAACATCACCGCTTCCAGCGCATGGCTGTCCTTGAGCAGCTCGGCGCTCTCGGAGAACACCTGGCTTTCAAACTGCGAGGTATCCAGCGGCTGCTTGCTGATCAGTTCGACGTACTTCTCCATGCGCGCGCGGAACGCCGGCGACAGCTCCTGGTACTGCTTGACCAGTGCCTTGCCCTCGGCCTTCTCGAAAGCGCCAGCGACCTGGCGGATGCGCTCATCCATGGCGCCGAGCGACTTCACGATCTGCTCCTTCTCGGCCGCCCGCTCGCCCATGGTCGATGCCGACAGCAGCCCGATCTGCGCGCGGCTGGCATAGACCAGGTTGATATTGGCGTCCTGCACGGCCTTCAGCGCCTGCAGGTCGCCGTGGTAGATCTTGCCGGTCCAGTCGGCCATGCGCCCCATGTTGACCACACCCAGCAGCCCCATCACGGCGCCGATCACGGCAACGACCAGGAATCCGGCAACCAGCCTGGTCGTGACGCGCAATTGATTGAACCAATGCATAGCAACTCCCCCTTGTAACTGAAGCCTCGGGCGCGGCGTGCCGCACCCGCTTGGTACGCATGCAGGCCGGTGCTCCGCGCCTGCCTTGTCTTTGATTCGGACTAGGCCTGTGCCAGCGACTGGGCCGCCTCGGCACGCGCATGGGCCGGCAGGCGCTGCGGACGCACCTCGGCCTGCATGCTGACGCGGAAGGTGGCGATGGCGTCGCGCAGGCGCATGGCCTGCTCTTCGAGCGAGCCCGCGGCGGCGGCGGCTTCTTCCACCAGCGCCGCGTTCTGCTGCGTGCCCTCGTCCATCTGCGCCACGGCCTGGTTGACCTGCTCGATGCCCGCGCTCTGCTCGGCCGACGCCGCGCTGATCTCGCCCATGATGTCGGTCACGCGCTTGACCGCCTGCACGATCTCTTCCATGGTCTTGCCCGCCTGGCCCACCAGCGCCGAGCCGTTGTCCACGCGCTCCACCGTATCGCCGATCAGCCCCTTGATCTCCTTGGCCGCGTTGGCGCTGCGCTGCGCCAGGCTGCGCACCTCGCCCGCCACCACCGCGAAGCCGCGGCCCTGCTCGCCGGCGCGCGCCGCTTCCACCGCCGCGTTCAGCGCCAGGATGTTGGTCTGGAAGGCGATGCCTTCGATCACGCCGATGATGTCGACGATCTTCTTCGATGCATCGTTGATCTCGTCCATGGTCTGCACCACCCGGCCCACCACTTCGCCGCCGCGCAGCGCCGTCTCCGACGCGTTCGCCGCCAGCCCGCTGGCCTGGCGCGCGTTGTCCGCGTTCTGGCGCACCGTGCTGGTCAGCTCTTCCATGCTCGACGCCGTCTGCTCCAGCGCCGCCGCCTGCTGCTCAGTGCGTTGCGACAAGTCGTTGTTGCCCGCGGCCACCTGGCGCGTTGCCGTGGAGATACTGGCCATGCCTTCCTGGATCTCGTGCACCACCGACTGCAGGCTGCGCTGCATGGTCTGCATGGCCTGCGCCAGCGCGCCGATCTCGTCGGCGCTGCGGTGCTCGAAGCGGGTGGTCAGGTCACCCGCGCCCATGCGCAGCGCAAAGTCCAGCATGTGGCGCACCGGACGGTGCACGCGCGCCAGCAGCATGGTGCCGGCCGCGAACGACGACGCCAGCGCCAGCGCAAAGCCGCCCCACAGCCACGGACGCACCGCGGCCACGCCTGCGCCGCCCAGGGCTTCCACCGCAACCAGTGCGGCCAGGAACCACACCATGCCGCCGGCCTGCGCCCACAGGATGCGGCGCTTCAGGTTCAGGCGCAGCAGGCCCTGCACCAGGCCGCGCAGCCCGGTGCGCACCACGGCGCCGTGGCGGATCGCCAGCCCGTCCGCGCGGCCGCCACGGAAGCGTGCGTAGGCGGCGCCGGCGGCTTCCACCTGCTCGCGCGTCGCCATCGAGCGCACCGAGGTGTAGCCGACCACGCTGCCATCGACGCGCGTGGGCGTCACGGTCGCATTGACCCAGTAGAAGTCGCCGTTCTTGCGGCGGTTCTTGACCACGCCCATCCAGGTGCGGCCGGCCTGCAGGTCCTGCCACAGGTCGGCAAACGCTTCGGGCGGCATGTCGGGATGGCGCACCAGGTTGTGCGCCGCACCGAGCAGCTCCTCGGCCGCAAAGCCGCTTGCCTCGATAAAGGTGCGGTTGGCAAAGGTGATCCGGCCCTTGAGGTCCGTGCGCGAGATCAGGTAGTCCGATGGGGAGAGCTTGTATTCGCGCTGCGTAACGGGTTGGTTGTTTCGCATCTATGACAGTACTGCAGGCCCGGGCGCGGCAAGTTGCTGCACCCCGGGCGGGTTCGGTCCGGCAGGCGGGGCGCCGGCCGGACAACGTTGGCGCTGCCGCGGGATCACGCCACCGCTTCGAGCGCGGCGAGTTCTTCGGTGTTGAGCAGCTTCTCGATGTCGACCAGGATCAGCATGCGCTGCTCGACCGAGCCCAGCCCGCGGATGTAGTCGGTCGCCAGTTCGCCGGAGAAGTGCGGCGTGGGCTTGATCTGCTCGGCGGCGAGGGTCAGCACGTCGGACACGCCATCCACCACGATGCCGGTGGTACGGTCGTTGAGGTCGACGATGATGACGACCGTGTACTGGTCGTAGCTGACGTTCTGCTGGCGGAACTTGATGCGCAGGTCGATGATCGGCACGATGATGCCGCGCAGGTTGATCACGCCCTTGATGTAGTCCGGTGCGTTGGCAATCTGGGTGACCGACTCGTAGCCGCGGATCTCCTGGACCTTCAGGATGTCGACGCCGTATTCTTCCCGGCCCAGCGTAAAGGCCAGGAACTCTTCGCCCGCGCCGTCTGCCTTGTCGATGTGCTTCATCGTCTAGCCCCCCAAATTGGCTGATGCTGGTTTGCTGGCGCTGCCGCGGCCAAGGCCGCTGGCTGGCACCGGGGCATGACTTCGCCCACCAGTGTTTACGGCAGCAATCCGGGGGACTGAAGCGCGACGCCCGGCCTTCCTTACCCTTCCGAGGTAGGGTGCGCGGTGGACAGCAGCGCCGTCACGGCCTGCATCAGCTGGCCAGGATCGAATGGCTTGGGCAGGAAACCCGAGGCGCCGGCGGCGCGGGCCTGCTCGCGGATGGTGCCGTCCTGCTCGGTGGTCAGCATCAGGATGGGAATGCACGCATAGCGCTCGGTGGCGCGCAGGCTGCGGATCAGCGTGAGGCCATCCATGCCGGGCATGACCTGGTCGGTGACCAGCATGCCGAAGCTGGCGCCGGCTGCGAGCGCATGCGCCTGGTCGCCGTCGGCCGCCTCGGTCACGTCAAACCCTCCTGCGCGCAGGCAGGCGCCGATCATGCGGCGTAGCGAAGGGGAATCGTCGACGACGAGGATGCTGGGCGATGACATGGAGGCCTCCGGTTTGCGGGACTCGGTTGATCCGCCAGGAAGTTGGACAGCATGGGCAACGCGGCGGCGACGGACGGGCCGGCGCAGGGTTGCGCCGCAAACGCGGGCAGCCTGCCAGACCGGTTATCGGCCGAGTTGCTGACAAACTTTAGGGTCAGGCGCCGCCCTGCCCGCGCAAGGCATCGGCAAAACCGGCAGCATCCAGCGGCAGCGACAGCAGGTAACCCTGCACCTCGTCGCACCCCATTTCATTGAGGATTTCCAGCTGCGATGCCGATTCAACGCCTTCGGCCACCACCTTCATGCGCAGCTCATGCGCCAGCGCCACCATCGAGCCGACGATGGCGCGGCCCTGCGCATCGGTGTCGAGCCCGCCGATCAGGGTGCGGTCGATCTTGAGCGTGCCCACGCGCAGGCGCTTGAGGTAGCCCAGGCTGGAATAGCCACTGCCGAAATCGTCCAGCGCCACCTGGATGCCGAGCGACTGCAGCTCGGCCAGCGTTTCCAGCGACTTGCCGATGTCCTTCATCGCCGCGGTCTCGGTGATCTCCAGCGTGATCGCCGAGGGCGGGATGTCGTGCTGGTGGATCTGCTCGAGCAGGTATTGCGGGAAATTGCGGCTGGCAAAGCGCAGCCCCGAGACATTGATCGCCACCGGCACGGTGGGCACGCCGGCGTCGCGCCACTGGCGCACCTGGCGGCAGACGCTGGTCAGGACCCAGTCGTCGAGCTTGTCGATCTGGCCCGACTGCTCGGCCACGGTGATGAACTCGGCCGGGCTCACCTGGCCCAGCGCGGGATGGCGCCAGCGGCATAGCGCCTCGGCCCCCACCAGCGCGCGCCGGCGCGCATCGTACTTGGGCTGGAACTGCAGCGACAGTGCGTCGTCCTGGATCGCCAGCCACAGGTCGCGCCGGATCACGCGAGTGCGGCGCGCGCGTTCGCCGGCGGCGCTGTTGAACAGGCGCACCTGGTTCGAGCCGCTCTGGCGGGCCTCGGCCAGGCTGACGCGCGCGGCCTGCATCAGCGCCTCCGAGGTCTGCGCATCGCGCGGGTAGATGGCAATGCCGATGTTCACGCCGATCTGCATCTGCAAGCCGCGCGCGGCGATGAACTCGGCCAGCGAGCCGAGCATGCGCGAGCCCAGTTCCTGTGCGCGGCCATGATGAACCAGCTCCGGCACGCCCACGGCAAACTCGTCGCGCGCCAGCCGGGCCAGGAAGTCATGCGGCTCCAGCACGGCCTGCGCCAGCGCGCCGGCGTCCTGGGCCAGGATATCGTCGGCGCGGATCTCGAAGACCTCGTCGACTTCACGGTAGTCGGCAATATGGATCAGCAACACGGCGCAGCCGGTCTCGGCCAGCCGCGCCTGCGCGATGGCCTGGTCCAGCCAGCGGCCGAAGGCGACGCGGTCAGGCATCGTCGTTGCCACGCTGTACTCGCCCACCGTGCCCTGCCCGCGCGCGGCGGCACGCACGGTAAGACGGCCGGGGCGGCCGGGAATGCGCGCGCCGCGCCGCGCCAGGCGGGGCTCGAGCCCGCGCGGCAGGCCGTGCACCTCGTCCGCCAGCTCATCGGCCAGGCCGGCTTCGTGGTGCGCAGCCAGCAAGCCACGCGACTGCGCGCGGTGGACGGCGAACATCAGCGCGCACAGCGCGGTCAGCCCGCCCGCCAGCCAGGCGGGGTGCGGCAGGCCGGCGGCATCGATGCAGCTGCGCGCCGAGACCGGGCCCGCGCTACAGGCGCGGCCCAGGTGGGTGCCAGCCGCGGCCACCAGCCCGGCGCCAGCGACGACCGCCATGATCGCCGCACCACGCCACAGCCGCGTACCCTGGCGCAGCCACTGCACCAGCAGCTTGGCAGCCGCGGTGGCTGCTGCGGCGGCGGCGAAGCTGGCCGCCATCTGCGCGGTGTCGTTGGCCGCCGGCACGCTGCCCGACAGCATCACCACCAGTACAGGCAGGCTTACGCTCAGCTGCGACAACAGTGCCGCCGACCAGGTCAGCGTGCGCAGCGAGCGGCCACCGGCTGACTGGTCCGCACGCCCGGCACGAACGCCGAGGGCGGCGGCCACGCCCAGCAGGGCAGCCAGCAGCAACAGGACGGAACTCAGGGCAATCATTAGGCTGCGCGATGATGAAGAGAATGCGCGAAGAAGGTCAGGACGCGGGGCAAACCCCGCATCATGGCATCTTGCGGTCGCCGTGTGAACAGGGCAATGGTGGGGACAATGGTCTAGAACGCGCTCCAGTCATCATCGGCCCCGGCAACGGCAAGCGCGGGCCTCGCGGCCGGGCGGGCAGCAACGGCACGCGGCGCCGCGGCTGCCGCCGGCCGCACCGACATGGTGCGTGCGGTGCGGCCAGCGACAGCCGTCGCGGCCGTGCCTGCCCCTACTCCCGTACCCGTGCCAAGGTTGAACACCGAGACCACGTTCTTGAGCTTCTGCGCCTGTTCTTCCAGCGCACCGGCTGCGGCGGCGGCCTCTTCCACCAGCGCGGCATTTTGCTGCGTCACCTCGTCCATCTGGGTCACCGCCTGGTTGACTTGCTCGATGCCGCTGGTCTGTTCCTGCGACGCGGCGCCGATCTCGTTCATGATGTCAGTCACGCGGCGCACGGCCTGGACGATCTCGCCCATGGTCTGGCCGGCTTCTGCCACCAGCCGGGTACCGCTCTCCACGCGCTGGCCCGACTCGCCGATCAGCGCCTCGATCTCCTTGGCGGCCGAGGCCGAGCGCTGCGCCAGGCTGCGCACCTCGCCCGCCACCACGGCAAAGCCGCGGCCCTGCTCGCCGGCACGCGCGGCTTCCACCGCCGCATTGAGCGCCAGGATATTGGTCTGGAAGGCAATGCCCTCGATCACGCTGATGATCTCGACCACCTTGCGCGAGGCGCCGTTGATCTCGTTCATGGTGTCGACCACGCGGCCCACCACGTCGCCGCCCTTGAGCGCGATCTGCGAAGCCTCGTTGGCCAGCACGCCGGCCTGGCGCGCGTTGTCGGCATTCTGCCGCACCACCGTGGTCAGTTCTTCCATGCTGGCGGCGGTCTGCTCCAGCGACGAGGCCTGTTCCTCGGTGCGCTGCGACAGGTCCAGGTTGCCGGCGGAAATCTGCTGCGTGGCCGATGCCATCGAATCGGCGCCGGTGCGCACGTCGGCAACGATGCCCGACAGGCTGGCCTGCATCGCGGCCAGCGCCTGCATCATGCGGCCGATCTCGTTCTTCGAGACGCTGGCGATGCGCGAGGTCAGGTCGCCGCGGGCGATGCGCTCGAACACAGCCAGCGCTTCTTCCACCGGCGCGACGATGGCGCGGTTCAGCGTGACCGTGCACAGCACCGCGACCGCCAGGCCCAGCACGATCAGCATGATCGACAGCGTGCGGATACGCGCAAAGCTGGCCTGCGCAGCATCGAAGTTGGCCTGCCCGGCTGCCATCTGGAATTTCTGCAGCTTTTCGTGCACGCCCGACATGCTGCGCTGCAGGTCAGGCAGCACCTTCTTCGCCAGCCGCAGGGCCTCTTCCTGGTTGCCCGCCAGCGAGGCCGCCTGCAGCGGCAGCACGCCCTGCTCCATGAACGCCTGGCGCTGCTTGCCCAGTTCCGCGGCGAGCGCCTTTTCCTCAGGATTCTGAGGCAGGTTCAGGTAGCGCTTCCAGGCAGCCTCCGAAGCCTCGACGAACACCCTGGAGCGGTCCACGTGAACCTTGGGGTCGTCCTGCTCGCCCTGCATCACGTTGCGGTCCAGTGCCAGGCGCATGCGCGTGGTGGCCTGCATCGCCTCGCTGAGCGCGACGGTGGAGCCGAGCTGGTTGGCATAAGTCTCCCTGAGGGCATCATTGCTTTGTGAAATGCCGTGCAGGCCGGCACCGCCGACCAGCAACAGCAGCAGCGACAGCATTCCCATGGCGCCCCGCAGCAGGGTCTTGATCTGGATATTGTTGTGCAAGGACATGATGAAAGAAGACTGTGGCAACCCGCGGGGCACACCCCTGGCCCCGTTCCGGCAGGATCGACGCCCAGATGATCCGCCCTGCCCGGATAACGGCGCCGCGTTCTCGTACTTGAGCCGCCGCGCCAGTGGCGGGTGCAATTAATCGGCCATAACCGGTATGTCGGATATACGCCACGTAGGCTGCCCCGCTATCGCCGCGAACGCCGTGCCGAATTTGCCGCGGCCGATTATGGCGATTTGATTTTGGCGGCGGCTGGCTGCTGCCGGGCCGGTTTGCGCACGGCCGCACCATTTGCGGGCCTGAACCCGGAACTGCCGCCGCAACTGCAGCGGGGCAACACCAACGACGACGGAAATGCCGGCGACAGACCACGACACCGAAAGTTCACACAATTATCGGTGCCAAGAATTTTCGCAAAAACGGCATCCGATTAGGACGGCAGGATTTGCAGCGGGCGGCGACCCCGTTATAATTGTTTTCAGCATTTTCACCCCCCGCACACACCCACCGCATTCCACTCCACCGGAAACCGAGGACCCAATGGCGACGTATCAGGAAATCGTTCAGAAAATCAGTGAACTGCAGAAGCAGGCCGAGGAAATCAAGGCACGCGAACAAGCCACGGTGATCGCGGATATTCGCGAGAAAATCGAGCAATATGGCCTGACCGCGGAAGACCTGGGTTTTGGCGCAAAGGTGCCGGCCGGCAAGAAGGCGGTCAACCGCAAGGTGCCGGTACGCTATCGCGACAGCGCCGGCAATACCTGGACCGGCCGCGGCAAGCGCCCGGGCTGGCTGACCCAGGCCCTGGCCCAGGGCAAGGCAGTTGAAGACTTCCTGATCCGCTGAAATACGCGATCGGCAGATGGCAAAACGCCACGGAATTCATCCGTGGCGTTTTTGTTTTCTGGCCCTCCGCGGCACATGCACAACACCGCGCAGACCGGCCCGGGCGTCAGGCGTCAAACCCCTGCGGATTCATCGACTGCCAGCGCCATGAGTCCTGGCACATGCGGTCGATGTCATGGCGCGCGCGCCAGCCCAGCAGCTGGTTGGCCAGCGCGGGATCGGCGTAGCACGAGGCGATGTCGCCCGGGCGCCGCGCCACGATCTCATGCGGCACCGGCTTGCCGCTGGCACGCTGGTAGGCCTGCACGACTTCCAGCACGCTGTAGCCGCGGCCCGTTCCCAGGTTCACGGTCATGCTCTTGCCCTGCCCGCGCAGGTAACCCAGCGCCGCCAGGTGGCCGTCCGCCAGGTCGCAGACGTGGATATAGTCGCGCACGCCGGTGCCGTCCGGCGTCGGGTAGTCGCCGCCGAATACCATCAGCTTTTCACGGCGCCCGCCGGCCACCTGCGCCACATATGGCATCAGGTTGTTCGGAATACCGCGCGGATCCTCGCCAATCAGCCCGCTTTCATGCGCGCCGACCGGATTGAAATAACGCAGGTAGGCAATGCGCCAGTCCGGATCCGATGTTTCCAGGTCGCGCAGGATTTGCTCGCCCATCAGCTTGGTCTGGCCATACGGGTTGGTGGCCGACAGCGGGAAATCCTCCAGGATCGGCACCGCATGGGGATTGCCATAAACCGTGGCCGAAGAACTGAACACCAGCTGTTTCACCCCGGCCGCGCCCATTGCCGCGCATACCGTCAGCAGCCCACCCAGGTTGTTGCTGTAATACTCCAGCGGCTGGCTCACCGATTCGCCCACTGCCTTGAGTGCGGCAAAATGAATCACCCCGCTGATGCGGTGTTCGGTAAAGAGCCGGTCCAGCAATGCGCGGTCGCGCACGTCGCCCTGCACAAAATGCGGAGTCTTGCCGGTAATGGTGGCGAGCCGCTCCAGCACCACCGGGCTGCTGTTGCACAGATTATCCAGGCCGATCACGTGGTAGCCGGCATTGAGCAGTGCAACCCAGGTATGCGAGGCGATATAGCCGGTGGCACCGGTCAGGAGCAAGGTTTCAGGCATGGAAAATAGGTGTCGGAATTCGATTCAGGGCCGGGCCTTGGCCTGGCGGATTCAAAACGTGGCGCAAGCACCTCTTTCCGCCGCGTAGGCCGGCGAAGCTGCTTATTATCCACGATCTGCCGATGCGCCCAGGGTAGCCGGCCCGGCGCGCGGGGCTAGACCCGGCTTCCCGGCGCTTCCGCCACCAGCCCCGCCCGCGCCTGCCAGGCCTCATAGGCGGCGCGCAGCCGCCAGCCGGACTCCAGGTCGCGCATGCCCAGGCATTGGGCCACCTCGGCAGGCGCCGTGCCGGCCTCGAAATGCATGGCGGCGCAGGTATTGCGCAGCGTCTGCGGCGAGGCGCGTTCGCTGCGGCCGGCCAGCACACCGGCCTCGTCCAGCAGGATCTCCACGCGCCGGTAGACCGAGGCGGCATGCATCGGCCGGCCCGCCGGCATGGCGGGAAACACCAGGCCGCCAAGCGTGCCGGAGGCTTCGCGCAATGCCAGCCAGGCCCGCAACGGCGCATGGGCCAGGCTGAACAGCGGCACGGTATAGGCCCGGCCGTTGTCCGCGCGGACCATGCGCAGCGCCATCCGGCCGGGTGCGCCAGCTTCGATGGCATCGACCCGCAGCGCCCGGGCTTCAGCGACCTTCAGGCCGCCGCCGAGCAGCACCGCCAGCAGGGCCGCATCGCGGGCGCGCTTCCATTGGGTGGGCGATGCCGCGGTGTGGGTGTCGCCGGCCGGCATGCCGGCCGGGCCGAGTATCCGCGCCACCAGCAAGTCGCGCTCGCCCGGCAGCAGGAACGCTGTGGGATCGTTCTCGCCATCGGCCAGGTGGGCGCGCACCGCCTGGCTGGCCGGGTTGTGCATGCCCTCGCGCAGCCGCGCCAGGTGATGGAACACCCGTTCGATCAGCCGCGTATAGCGATAGCGGTGCGATTTGTGCAGCTGCTGCGCGTCCAGGAACTCACCGATCTGCTCCGCCGACCAGCTCAGCGGCGGCAGCCCGCGCTCGGCCGACCAGCGCAGCAGCTTGCCCCACATCGCGCGGTACACCACGCTGGTGCCGTGCCGGAAGCCATGCCGTGCCAGCCAGCCGTCGAACGCGCGCTCCGGATGGTCTCGCCAGGCGGCCAGGTCGGCATCGAACAAGGCCGCCTGGTCGGGATGGGCAGCCGAGGGCTTGGTGGTCACTGACTCTCCTGCCGGGGGCCGGCGTGCGAGGTTGGGATCCCGCCTATTGTAGACAACCCGTCACTGCCCGGCGGGGCGCCGGCACCATTGGCCCCGCATCGCTTGCACGGTGCCCCGGCGCATGCTATTTTTCCACTCACTATGCAACTGGTTGCATATAAACCTGTAACCAGCCCCCTCAACGAGATGCCCGCGCACCGACGCCAGCCAAGGAGACCGACGTGACCACCACCAACCTGATTCCCGCCGCACAGGCCTCACTTGAAGCCTGGCACCAGATGCTGGCCAACGGTTCGATGGCCGGGCTCGACGCCATCGTGGCCGATGAGGTGGTGTTCCGCTCGCCGGTCGCGCACACCCCCTATCCCGGCCGCGACGCGATTGGGCTGGTGCTGACCACGGTGAACCAGGTGTTCCAGGACTTCCGCTATCACCGCAGCTTTGTCAGCGAGGACGGCCACAGCGTGGTGCTGGAATTCAGCGCGGCCGTGGACGGCAAGGCGCTCAAGGGCATCGACATGATCCGTTTCGACGACGCCGGCCGCATTGCCGAGTTCGAAGTCATGGTGCGCCCGCGCTCGGGCCTGGAGGCGCTGGCCGCCGCCATGGGCGCGCGCCTGGCCAGCCAGAAGGACGTGCTGACCGGCGCGGCCTGACGCAACCCTGTTTCGCAGCACCGCTTTTTCGCTTTACCGAAATACCCAGGAGACTTCACCCATGGCCCTTCCCGCCCAACTCCAGAACCGGCTGTCGCTGCCGGTGGTCTGCTCGCCGCTGTTCATCATCTCCAACCCCGACCTGGTCATCGCCCAGTGCAAGGCCGGCGTGGTCGGTTCGTTCCCCGCGCTGAATGCGCGCCCGGCACCCAAGCTGGAAGAATGGCTGGACCGCATCACCACCGAGCTGGCCGAACACGACGCCAGGCACCCGGACCGCCCGTCGGCACCGTTCGCCGTCAACCAGATCGTGCACAAGTCCAACGACCGGCTTGAACATGACCTGGAGCTGTGCGTGCGCTACAAGGTGCCGATCGTGATCACCTCGCTGGGCGCACGCAAGGAAGTCAACGACGCAGTGCACTCGTACGGCGGCATCGTGCTGCACGACGTGATCAACAACACCTTCGCGCGCAAGGCCATCGAGAAGGGTGCGGACGGACTGGTGGCGGTTGCCGCCGGGGCCGGCGGCCATGCCGGCACGCTGTCGCCGTTCGCGCTGCTGCACGAGATCCGCGAATGGTTCGACGGCCCGCTGCTGCTGTCGGGCTCGATCTCCAGCGGCGACGCCATCCTGGCCGCGCAGGCCGCCGGCGCCGACCTGGCCTATATCGGCTCGGCCTTTATCGCCACGCAGGAAGCCAACGCGCAGGACGGCTACAAGCAGATGATCGTCGACAGCACCGCCAACGACATCGTCTACTCCAACCTGTTCACCGGCGTGCACGGCAACTACCTGCGCGGCAGCATCGAGCGCGCCGGCCTGGACCCGAACGCGCTGCCCGAATCAGATCCGTCGAAGATGAATTTCGGCTCCACCAGCGTCAAGGCGTGGAAGGACATCTGGGGCGCCGGCCAGGGCGTGGGCGCAATCAAGCGCGTGGTGCCCGCGGGCGAGCTGGTGCGCCGCTTTGCCGAGGAATATGCGCTGGCACGCCGCCGGCTGGGCTTGGGCGAGGCCACGCAGGCCGGCACGCGCGCCGTCGACCTGGCCTGACGCAGCCGGTCAGCTGGCCTGGCAGGCCGTAGCCGCCGCCCAAGCGGGCGCGGCTACAGCAGCGGCAGCAGTTCCTCGCCCCAGGCCACCCAGTCCTGCTCGAAGCGGATGCCGCGCTGCAGCAGCGCATAGCGCAACTGTTGCGCGCGGTCCATGTCCGGCGCCGAGAAATCGCGCCGCTCGATGGCCAGGTAAGTCTCCAGCCGGGCCCGGTGCAGCGCGATCAGCCGCCGCATCTCGTCACCGAGGCCAAGCGGCCCGATCACCGCATCAGCGCGCAGCTTGACCAGGATTTCCTCGCGCTGGTCCAGGCTGGCGCCGGGGGTCAGCACCCAGCGTGCCAGTTCTTCACGGCCGGCCGGCAACACCCGGTAGACCTTCTTGCGGTTCTTGCGGTCGCCGCCACCGGCCTCGCCTTCCGCCGCCTCGGTTTCATCCGCGGCAATCCAGCCACTGTCAGCCATCCGTCCCAGCTCGCGATAAATCTGCTGGTGCGTGGCATGCCAGAAATAGCCGATGGAACGGTCAAAGCGCCGTGCCAGGTCATAACCGGACGACGGTTTTTCGATCAGGGAAATCAACAAGGCGTGCTGGGTCGACATGCGTCTGGGCAGTGGCCCGTCGGGGGGCGATGGAAAATGGTTGGAAGCGGATGCGGCAGACCCGGAACCGGGACGCGCCGGCAGCCGCACTTCGCGGGGCTGGCGCTATGGTATCGCAATGCGGGCCTTGGGCAGCACCCTCAGCGATGTCGCCATCGGCGTCGCCAGCAGATGCCATACATTCGTTAAATTTGTCATTTTGGAAATTTCCTGGCAGACAGAATTAAAAAACGCTGAATGGCATTTCTGCGTTGGATGCAATACATTCCATACATTGAAATCCAGTGCGAGCGCATACCCGCCCCCGGCCGCACCTTGCAGCAATCCTGGAGTGTGTCCATGACCGGAAGAATCCTGCTTGCCGAAGAGCGCGACGTGGCCTGGGAAGCCGACGCCGTCGAACTCCCGCTCGGCATCCTGCCGCCCATGCGCGACAAGGCGCCCATTTACTACCGCCTGCCCGATACGCCGGACGGGCACCATATCAAGGAATACGCCAGCGGGCTACGCCAGCTGGTGCGCTTTGTCGGCGTCGAAGAACAGGTTGTCAAATTCAGCCTGGGCTGACCGGGCACGTAACCGTTTCCCTGTGGTTGTCTCCTCCGAGCCCGTTCCTGCGGGCAGGGACTTGAACCCGCGAAATTCGCGGGTTTTTTCTTGGCCGGCGGAATCAGAGCTGCGGCGCGCGGCAGGCCGCGCCGTCTGGGTTGGCCGTTTCCGCCATGCCGAACACCGCCCTGGCGCCGCATTGCGAGCCGAACATGCGTGCCTGGTCGTGCCCCACGCCCACCACTTCATAGGCCTGGTGGCGGATCACCAGCCCGGGGCTGGCCAGGTAGCGCTCATAGCGCAGGTAGCCGCGGGCGCGCTGCAGCCGCGTGGGACCTTCGGCCTCAGCGCCGCACGCCTTGTCCAGTACGCGGTGGTTGGGGTCGTTGTCTTCCGTGCCGGCCAGGTAGGTTACCTGACGCCCGGCGTAGCGCTGGTACAGCGACTGGCCATTGGCACCTTTTGCGTAGGGCACGATGTCCTGCATGCCATAGCGGTACTTGTCGTAATCCGGGCACACCCCCTTGTCGTACGGCGCAAACGAGCGGCCGTCCGCGCCGGCCGGGCGCACCGGCGTGAAGTACAGGTAGGACGAGGGGTTGGCCACCACATAGCGCAGGTCGATGCCGCGCGCGCGGATGCGCTCGTCGACATTGTTCAGCACGGCATAGCGATGCACGATCTGCGCGCCGCCCGAATGCCCGGCCACGGTCACCCTGGCCACCTGCGGCAATCGCGCCTTGTCGGTGACGAAGGCCATCAGGTCATCGAGGACCTGCAGTGAACTGACCGTGAACGGCGCGTTGACCGCGTTCTCGCCACTCATCCAGCCCTGCACCGACCATTGCGGCATGCCGTCGAAGCCCTTGCCGTGGTCAGGCGTGCCGGGGAAGTTGGGCGCGACCAGCAGCACCTCGTCCGGATTGCGGCCGCTGGCCTTGAGCAGTGCAGCACCGGCGGCGTAGTAGTCATCGCCGTTGCGCTGCAGGCCGTGCTGCACGAACACCACCTCGCGGATGCGCGACAGGTCTTGGTCGAGCGGATGGTTGGCGTAGACCGGGAAGTCATAGCCCGCGCCCGTGCCCAGGTGCACGCGCTGCCAGTGCGGCTTCGCCTGGGCCGGCGTGGCCGCCGCCTCTATCGCCCTGGCGGCGGAACGCGTGTCGGGTGCGCTGGCGCAACCGGCCAGTACGGCCATGGCGATGGCGGCACCGGCCAATGCCCGGCATGGTTTGCTTGGCACAACGAGAGCAATGGCTTGCAGCATGGGGAAGGGATTCCTGTGGGAGTGTTTTGCCGGCGGCTGACCCGGACTCGCCGCCCTGGTCAGCCCAGGCGCCTGACCAGCGCCGCCACGTCCGGCCAGGTCACGCGGCGGACCATGACCCGCAGGTCCGGACCGTGGAAATCATCCTCGAACGCCTCGGATTCCTCGCCGCCCAGCCGCTGGTAGAACTCGCGCGCCTGCGTATTGGCTTCCAGCACATAGAGGAACAGCGGCCGCCCGGGCCAGTGCGCGGCCACGCGCTGCGCGCAGTGGGCCAGCAAGCGCTTGCCCAGGCCCTGGCCGTGGAAGGCGGGCAGCACGTGGAGGTTGTCGAGATAGATGCCGAAGCGGGGCTCCGCCTCGGGCAGCAGGCAGGCAAAGCCAGCGGCTTCGCCGTCGACCATGGCCAGCGTGACTTCCACGGGGCCGTCGGCGCCGTTGTGCATGCGGGCGCGCCAGGCGGCCAGCCGTTCCGGGTAGGCCTGGTCCCGCAAGTAAGCAGCCGGCAACATGCCGGGATAGGTGTGCTGCCAGCTGGCGGCGTGCATGGCGGCAAGCCGGTCGGCATCGGCAGCGGTGGCGGAGATCAGCGCAAGATCGGGCATGATAGGCGGCGGTCGGCCTCGGCGCAGCGCCGGCAAGGTGTCGGGAAGCGATCATTGTGCCGCCGCATGCCAAGGCTTGCAAAGCGTGATGCAGGGATTGCAACCGGCGTGCCTTGCCTGCCTCCCGCGCCATCATGCAACACTCCCGGCGCCGGGAACGAAGGTTGCAGGATCCTGCAAAATCGCCTGCCGCAATGAAGAGGAAGCCTTATGTATATGGTCTACTGGTCCGAAGCCGACGGCAGCGGGCTCAGCCCCCACGCGCAGTCATTCCCAAGCGATGCGATGCGTGAAGCCCTGCACTTTACCGAAGCGCTGCGCCAGCGCCAGCATGCGGGCGAGCCGGTGAGCTTTGTCACGCTGTGCTCGGAGAATCCCAACTCGGTAGGACGAGCCGGGGCGGCGGATCCGCCGCCCCCGCCGGACTATGAGTGGAAGAAAAGGCGGCCTTGAAGCGGCGGCGTGCATCGTGAAACATGGCGCGCTGCCCGGCCGGGCAGAGCCCGGCAACTGGCCCGTCAGCCGATGACGTCGAACTGGCTGAAGTACTCCTCGTTCAGCTCCAGGCCCAGCCCCGGCAGGTTGTCGTCGAGCTGCAGGTAGCCGTTGTCCGGCGCCGGATCGCCCTTGAAGATGTAGTAGAACAACTCATTGCCCACCTCCACGTCGTGCACGGGGAAGTACTCCGACATCGGCGAAGCCGTCGAGGCCATGGTCAGGTGGTAGTTATGCATCTGCCCCGCGTGCGGGATCACCGGCACCGACCAGGCCTCCGCCATGGCGTTGATCTTCTGCGCCGCGGTGATCCCGCCGACGCGGTTGGTGTCGTACTGGATCACGTCCACCGCGCGGCGCTCGAGCAGGTCCTTGAAGCCGTAAGAGGTGAATTCATGTTCACCGCCGGAGATCGGGAACGGGCTCGCCTTCTTCAGTTCGGCATAGCCTTCGATATCGTCGGCAATCACCGGCTCTTCCAGCCAGCGCGGGTTGAACTCGGCCAGGCGCGGCAGCATGCGGCGCGCATATTCCAGCGTCCAGCCCATATAGCACTCCAGCATGATGTCGACGCCATCGCCGACCAGCTCGCGCAGCAGGCGCACCTGCTCGATGTTCTTCTGCATGCCGGCGGGGCCGTCCTTGGGGCCGTAGCCGAAGCGCATCTTCATCGCGGTGAAGCCCTGGTCGAGGTAGCGCTGCGCTTCTGCCAGGAAAGCGTCGCGGTCGTCATTGTTGTAGAGCTTGGAGGCATAGCACCAGATCTTTTCCTTGGTGCGCCCGCCCAGCAGCTTGAACACGGGCTTGCCAACCGCCTTGCCCATCAGGTCCCACAGCGCGATATCGACCGCCGAGATCGCCGCCATGCCGATGCCCTTGCGGCCCCAGGCATGGGTGCGGCGGTACATCTTCTGCCACAGGTATTCGTTGTCGAACGGGTCCTGGCCGATCACCACCGGTGCCAGGTACTGGTCAACGATCTCCTTGGCCACGCGCGGCGCCAGCGCGCAGTTGCCGATGCCGACCAGGCCGGTGTCGGTTTCCACTTCCACCACCAGCCAGCCATGGAAGCGGAACGAGCCCATGGCGTCGCCGCGCTCGAACAGGATGTCGGTGGCGTTGGTGCAGAAATGCGCCTGCGGCGGCACGGTCTTGCCCTTCCATTCAAAGACACGGGCGCGGACGTTGGTGATCTTCATGTTCAGCTCCTGATGGCGATGCGTTGGCGCGAACGCTCCCCGGCCGCGCCGGGGGCGGTCTTGCTGGATTTGGTGTGGTGAAAGTGGTGGCTAGGCTGTGGCGCGCCGCTGCGCACCCATGCGGCAGACGATCTGGAATGCCTGCAGCGTGGCGCCCGGATCGGCGCGGCCCTGCTGCGTGATGTCGAACGCGGTGCCGTGCGCGGGCGTGGTGATCGGCACCGGCAGCCCGCCCTGCACCGTCACGCCGCGCGAGAAGCCCATCAGCTTGATGCCGATCTGGCCCTGGTCGTGGTACATGGTGACGATGGCATCGAACTGCCGCTGCGACGGCCCGCCCTGCACCTTCAGGAAGATGGTGTCGGCCGGGAACGGACCGTCCGCCGCCACGCCGCGTTCACGCGCCGCGGCCACGGCCGGGGCGATCACGTCGATCTCCTCGCGGCCGAAGGCGCCGTTGTCGCCGTTGTGCGGGTTCAGGCCGCACACCGCGATGCGCGGGCGCGCCATGCCGGTGCGGCGCAGGGCCTGGTCGATCAGGTCGATGGCGCCGCCCACGCGTTCCTGCGTAATCATCGCCGGCACGTCCTTGAGCGCCACGTGCGAAGTCACGCGCGAGGTCCACAGCCCGTCCAGAACATTGAACTCGCAGAAGTTGCCGTGGTAGCGAAGCTGCTCGGCAAACCAGTGCAGCTCATCGCTGTGCGCCATGCCGGCGGCGTGCAGCGAGCTTTTGTTCAGCGGCCCGAACAGGATCGCGTCGGCGTGGCCCGCTTGCGCCAGCTGCAGTGCCAGCGCCAGCGTGCCCAGGCTGTAGCGCCCGCCCTCGGCACTGGCTTGGCCGCGCGCATATGCCGGGCGCTCCGGCAGCTGCCAGTGGTACAGGCGCGGCTTGCCATCATCGGCAAAGGCGGGGGCTTCGGTCTCGGCCAGCGCCAGGTCGACGCCTGCGATCCGCATGCCGTGGCGCCATTCGTCGCGGTCGGCGATCAGCAGGATCTCGGCCTGCGCGGCGGTCGCGGGGTCGGCCAGCAGCCTGGCGATCAGTTCAGGGCCGATGCCGGCGGGGTCGCCCAGCACCATGGCGATTCTTGGACGGGAATTCATTGGACTTCCGGGGTTGTTATTGGTCGAGCTTGACGCCCAGTTCAGCGATCAGCTTGCCATAGCGCACATACTCGGCACGCGAGAAGGCATCGAACTGCGCCGCGGTCAGCGCGCCGGGCACCGCGCCCACATCGGCCAGCCGGCGCACGGTGTCAGGGTCCTTGATCACCGTGGCCAGCGCGCTGCCCAGCTTCTGCAGCGTCGCGGGCGGCGTGCCGGCCGGCGCATAGACACCGTACCACGCACTCATCTGGATGCCGGGCACGCCCGCTTCAGCCAGCGTGGGCACGTTGGGCAGCAGCGCCGAGCGCTGGTCCGCGGTGACCGCCAGCGCGCGCAGCTTGCCGGCCTTGATATGGCTGATGACCGACGGCATGGTCTCGAAGCTCATGTCCACCTGCCCGCCCATCAGGTCCACCAGCGCACTGCTGCTGCTCTTGTACGGCACGTGCAGCAGCTTGCCCTTGATCTGCCGCGCGAAGGACGCGCCGGCCAGGTGCTGGGTGCTGCCGACGCCGGACGAGCTGTAGCGGAACTTGTCCGGATTGGCCTGGATCTGCGCCACCAGCGCCTTGACGTCGCGCGCCTGCACCTGGTTGTTGACCACCAGCACATTGGGCACCGACGACACCAGCGCCACCGGCGCCAGGTCCTTGAGCGGATCGAACTGCAGCTTGAGCAGGTGCGGGGCGATCGCTTGCGAAGTCACCACGCCCATCAGCAGCGTGTTGCCGTCCGGCGCCGCCTTGGCGGTGATGTCCGCGGCAATGGTGTTGGACGCGCCGGGGCGGTTGTCGACCACGACGGGCTGCTTCAGCTGCGCGGCGAGCTTGTCGGAGACGATGCGCGCCATCACGTCGGTGCCGCCGCCGGGCGCGGCACCCACCATCAGCCGCACCGGCCGTGTGTCCTGCGCCCAGGCATTGCCCGTGACTGCCGCCACCGTGGCCAGGCCGGCGAGTGCGCCGGCGATCCATGTCTTCATTGCTGTCTCCGTCGTTTTGCTGTCCGGCTCTGCGGCGCGGATGGGCAGACTATAGGAGCATCAGTGATTGGCCACTACTGATGTTTTTTGAACTGGCGATCACCTGGCGTTATACCTCGGCAGCCGCCTGCTGCGCAGTGCGCGGCAATGCCTTCAGGATCGCGACCAGCTGTCGCGCCGCCGCGGACAAGGCGCCGCCGCGCCGCGTCACGATGCCAAAAGTCTGCTGCCGCGACTGCAGCCGCACGGGCAGGATGCGCAGCATCTTCTGGCGCACGAACATCGCCGCCACGCCGGTCGGCAGCAGCGACACCAGCCCGGGGTCGCCCTGCAGCATGGCCACCGTGACGAAGGCCGACGAGGTCGAGATCGCATTGGCGGGGAAGCTCATGCCGGCCAGGTCCAGCTCGCGCTGCAGCAGCGCGTGCATGGGCATATGCCCGGCGTAGGTGATCCAGCGATAACCGGCGAGGTCGGCAAACCCCATCGCACGCGCGCGCGGCGCCGGATGCGAGTGCCCCACCACGACCGCGACCTGCTCATCGTCCAGCGGGTGGTAGTGGTAGCGGGCCGGCTCACCGCTGACCAGCGAGCGGCCGATCACCACGTCGAGGTGGCCGTCATCGAGCAGCCCCAGCAGGCGCAGGCTGGTGTCCTCGATGATCTCCAGCGCCAGTTCCGGCTGCGCCTGGCGCAACTGCGCCAGCGCCGGCACCAGCACCTCCGGCACCGCGCCCATGATCACGCCGATGGCCACGCGCCCGCCGCTGCCGGCGCGGATGCCCGCCACCTCCTCGCACATGGCGCCCAGGTCTGCCACCAGCTGGCGTGCGTGCCGGATCACGCAATGGCCGAAGGCATTGGGGCGCATGCCGCGCCTGGAGCGCTCGAACAGCGGCGCTTCCAGCATGCCTTCCAGCTCCTGCAGCGACTTGCTGGCCGCCGACTGGGTCATCGCCATCGCCGCGGCGGCCTGGTGCAGGGAGGAATGCTCGTCCAGCGCGATCAGCAGTTGCAGCTGCTTCATGCGCAACCGGCCGGTCAGGGTGTCGAGGGTGGAGTTCATGAAGGGTCTGTGAGTCGCAAAAGCGATCACCAGATGGAAAGGTTTCAATATACAGCCCGCGGGTCGGCTCGTATATTGGCCCGATCCAATTCACAAGCAGCCGGAGGAGACCATGACCCGCACCCCATCCCCCACCGTCTACCGCGGCGTATTCCCGGTAGCGCCCACCATCTTCGACGCGCAGGGCGGCCTTGACCTCGACGGCCAGCGCCGCTGCATCGACTTCATGATCGACGCGGGTTCGCACGGCATCTGCATCCTGGCCAACTTCTCCGAGCAGTTCGTGCTGAGCGACGACGAGCGCAACGTGCTGATGAAGACCGTGCTGGAACACGTGGACGGCCGGGTGCCGGTGATCGTCACCACCACGCATTTCAGCTCGCGCCTGTGCGCCGAGCGCAGCCGCGCGGCGCAGGATGCGGGCGCGGCCATGGTGATGGTGATGCCGCCCTACCACGGCGCCACCATCCGCGTGCCCGAGCGCAGCATCTATGAATTCTTCGCCACGGTCTCGGATGCCATCGACATCCCCATCATGATCCAGGACGCGCCGGTCAGCGGCACCACGCTGAGCGCACCGTTCCTGGCGCGCATGGCGCGCGAGATCGGCAATGTGTCGTACTTCAAGATCGAAGTGCCGCAGGCCGCGGCCAAGCTGCGCGAGCTGATCGAACTGGGCGGCGACGCCATCGTCGGCCCCTGGGACGGCGAAGAGGCCATCACGCTGATGGCCGACCTGGAAGCGGGCGCTACGGGTGCGATGACGGGTGCGGGCTTCCCCGACGGCATCCGCCAGATCCTCGATGCCTGGCAGGCCGGCGACGCCGAACTGGCCGCGCAGCGCTACCAGCAATGGCTGCCGCTGATCAATTATGAAAACCGGCAAGGCTGGCTGGCCACCAGCAAGGTGCTGATGCAGGCAGGCGGCGTGATCGCGTCGGACGCGGTGCGCCATCCGCTGCAGCCGATGCACCCGGCCACCCGCGAAGGGCTGCTGAAGATTGCGCGGAGGCTGGATCCGCTGGTGTTGCGCTGGGCCCGCTGATCTCATCGAAAGGACAAGGCATGACAATCTCAGGCGAACTCCTGATCGGCCGCCGCGCGGGA
>NZ_JBYSZI010000053.1:0-13316 GCF_058787075.1 Cupriavidus sp. FW305-46 | reverse complement strand
GCGCTGAACGCGGCGGCAACGGCACCATCCACGCCATCGACGCGGCCACCGGAGCCACCCTCGAACCGGCATTCGGCGGCGCCACGCCCGCACAGCTGGACCAGGCCTGCGCGCTGGCATGGCAGGCATTCGACACCTACCGCGAGACCACGCCCGAGCGGCGCGCCGATTTCCTCGACGCCATCGCCGCCAACATCCTGGCGCTGGGCGATACCCTGATCGACCGCTGCACCACCGAATCCGGCCTGCCGCGCGCCCGCATCGAAGGCGAGCGCGGCCGCACCGTGGGGCAGTTGCGCATGTTCGCAAGCCTGCTGCGCCAGGGCGACTTCCTTGAACTGCGCGTCGACCCCGCGCTACCTGAACGCAAGCCGCTGCCGCGCGTCGACCTGCGCCTGCGCCATATCGCGCTGGGGCCGGTAGCAGTATTCGGCGCCAGCAACTTTCCGCTGGCATTCTCGGTGGCCGGCGGCGATACCGCCTCGGCCCTGGCCGCGGGCTGCCCGGTCGTCGTGAAGGCGCATCCGGCGCACCCGGGCACGTCGGAGCTGGTCGGCCGCGCCATCCGCAAGGCCGTCGACGACATGGACCTGCCCGAAGGCACCTTCTCGCTGCTGTTCGATGCCGGGCTGGAGGTCGGGCAAGGGCTGGTGGCCGACCCGCGCATCAAGGCCGTCGGCTTCACCGGCTCACGCGCCGGCGGCATGGCGCTGATGGCGATCGCGGCGGCACGGTCCGAGCCGATCCCCGTGTTTGCCGAGATGAGCAGCATCAACCCGGTACTCCTGTTCCCGCACGCACTGGCCAATCGCGCCGAAGCCATCGGCACGGCGTTTGCGGATTCGCTGATGCTGGGCGCGGGGCAGTTCTGCACCAACCCCGGCCTGGTGCTGGCGGTTGCGGGGGATGACCTGGAGCGCTTCCTGCATGCCGCGGCTGCGCGGCTGGGGGCGCTGCCGGCTGCGACCATGCTGACGCCCGGCATCCATCGTGCCTATTGCGCCGGCGTCGATAGGCTCGCTGGCCATGCGCAAGTGCAGACCGTTGCGCGTGGCGCGGCGGGATCGGCTGCACAGGGACGGGCCGCGCTGTTCGCCACCGACGCCGGTGCCTTCCTGGCCGACGAAGCGCTGCGCCACGAAGTCTTCGGCGCCGCCTCGCTGGTCGTGCGCTGCCGCGACCTCACCGAGATGCGGCGCGTCATCGACGCACTGGAAGGCCAGCTGACCGCCGCCCTCCATATCGACGATGCCGACCACGACGCCGCCCGCACCTTCCTGCCCGCGCTGGAACGCCTGGCGGGACGCATCCTGGTCAATGGCTTCGGCACGGGCGTGGAGGTCGGGCATGCGATGGTGCATGGCGGGCCCTGGCCGGCAACGTCCGACGGCCGCAGCACCTCGGTCGGCAGCCTGGCCATCGCGCGCTTCCTGCGCCCGGTCAGCTACCAGGACATGCCGCCCGGCCTGCTGCCCGCGTCGCTGCGCCCGGACAGCCCGCAACGCCACGCGTGGCGCCTCGACGGCAAGCGCCAAGGCATGCCCGGCTGAGGCTCATCTCGACAACGCCCGCAACGCATCGATCAGCAGGCTCATCGATGCCGTCGGCGGGCGGCCCCGCCGCGTGACGATGCCATAGGGCCCCAGCTTGCGCGGCAGGGGCAGCGGCAATACCGCCAGCGCGCCAAGCCTGCCGTAGTAGGCGGCGACCGACTCCGGCAGCACCGCGATCAGTTCGCTGTCCGCCAGCAACGACGTGGTCATCAGCACCGCCGCGGTCTCGATGGTCGACGGCGGCGCCGGCACGCCGGCATCCTCGAACGAGCGGTCGATCAGCGCGCGCATCGGGCTGGGGCGCGGCTGCATGATCCACGGGTAGCCCGTCAGTTCCTCGAACGACAGCTTGCGGCGCCGCGCCAGCGGGTGCTGCGGCCCGACCACGATGGCCAGACCCTCGTCGCCCAGTTGCTCGAAGTCCAGCCCGCTGCTGTCCCAGCCATCCGGCACGCGCCCCAGCACGATATCGAGCTGGTCGCGCTCAAGCTGCGGCATCAGCACATCGCTGGTCTCCACGTGCACCGCCACCTCCAGCCGCGGATGATCGCGATTGAGCTGCCGGATCACGTCGGCAAGCAGCCCCGGCGTGGGCGCCATCACCGCCCCGACCCGCACGCGTCCGATCTTGCCGGACTCCAGCGCCACCAGTTCATCGCGCAGCCCGCCCATGTCGGCAAACACCAGCCGGGCATAGCGCGTGGCCGCCAGCCCGAAGCGCGTGGCCCGCAGCCCGCGCGCATGGCGCTCGAACAGCGGCACGCCGAGCAGGTCTTCCATGTCCTGCAGCATCTTGCTGACCGCGGGCTGCGTGAGCGTCAGCGCCTCGGCGGCCTGGCGCAGGGAGCCACGCTCCTCCACCGCCAGCAGCAGGCGCAGGTGCTGCATTTTCAGGCGGCCGTGGAGGGTGCTGACGGGTGGGATCATGGGTGGGACCAAGCGTAGGGAAGCGTGAGGGCAGGCTTTCGCCTGCGATCACAAATTCTTATCGCTTCGCCCCGTATGGTCAAGCCGGATATATCACTGTCACGCCGACGGCAGCCGGCATCGGATTACTTCTTTGGCGATTCCAGCGTGACTTTCGAGGGGGTGATTTCGCCGACATCCTCCCACGCCTTAGTGTCGAAGCGGAATCTGGCGACGGCGCAGGTCGGCATGTCGGTGATCTCGTCCGACAAGCGATGCGCGAAGTCGGTGAACTCGGGGTTGTGACCGAACAGCATCACGCAATCTAGCTTCTTGTCGAGCGCACGAACGACGGCCAGCAACGCCTCCGCGCTGGTGGCATACAGCTGGTCATCGAGCGCGATGTCCTTGCGTGCATAGCCGAGCTCGTCGGCAATCAGTTGCGCTGTCGTCAGCGCACGCAGGGCCGGACTCGACAGGAGCAGGTCGGGCTTCAGCTTGCGCTCGGCCAGGCGCTTGCCCATTTCCGGGGCGTCTTGCAGGCCACGGTCATTCAGGGGGCGCTCACGGTCGGGCAAGGAGGGATCGTCTTTGCTTGACTTGGCATGCCGGACGAGAAACAGGGTCTTCATGTTTCCTCCTGATCCAAAGGATTGATGTCGATTGCGCGCGCCAGGAGACCTGCACACGGCGACTGGCCTCGCCGGCACGCCCGCCCTATAGTGGACTTGGATGGGCGCGATTGCAACGCGATGCACGTCTACGCACCGCCCGTCGGAGGACTGCGCCATGCCGAGCAATTCAGAAGCCATCGAGGTTGTGATCCCGGCCGGCGGCGTGGACCTGCAAGGCATACTCACGTTGCCGCCCGGCGCGGTCGCATTGGTATTGTTTGCGCACGGCACGGGCAGTTCCCGGCTTAGCCCGCGCAATCGATATGTGGCCGCGGAGCTCAATCGCTGCGGCATGGCAACGCTGCTGATGGATCTGCTGCTGCCGGACGAAGACCAGGTGCAGGCCATCCGCTTCGACGTCGAGCTCCTGGCAACACGGCTGGCGCAGGCAACCAGCTGGGTGGCGCGGCAGCAAGCCGTGCCACAGCGGTTCGGCTACTTCGGCGCCAGCGTTGGTGGCGCCGCGTCGATCCGTGCCGCATGCCAGTCGTCTGTCCCGATACACGCCGTCGTTTCGCGCGGGGGCCGGGTCGACCTGGCGGGCCCCGACGCCCTTGCGAAACTGCTTGCGCCCACCATGCTGATCATTGGCGGGCTGGACCTGAGCGTCCTGGAACGCAATGAATCGGCGTATGCCCAGCTGACATGCACCAAGAAGCTGGTGATCGTGCCCGGCGCCTCCCATTTGTTCGAGGAGCCCGGCGCACTGGAATCGGTCGCTCGCCTGGCGGCGCAGTGGTTCGAGCGTTATCTCGGCAAGGACTCGCCCTGAACAGGGCCAGCAATCTGCCCCTGGCGTCGAAGGTACAATGCCCGGGCCCGGCCTGACGGCCACCCGGGCATTGTCACTTTCGCCAACCTCCCAGGGAACAGGACACCACCCATGCGCGAACCCAGCCGGGCGTTCCTCCTCGGTCCGCTGCTCAAAGGCGTCTCGCGTTCGTTCTATCTCACGCTGCGCGTGCTGCCCGAGCGGATGCGCGATCCGGTCGGCCTGGCCTATCTGCTGGCGCGTGCCGCCGACACGATTGCCGATACCTCGCTGATCCCGCCACAACGGCGCCTGGCGCTGCTGTTGTCGTTGCGCGACCAGGTCAACGGTGCAACCGCAGACATGGCGCTGGCCGACAGCATCGCAACCGAGGTGGCTGGCCGGCAGGAACAGTCGGACGAGCGCATCCTGCTCGAGTCACTGGGCCCTGCGCTGGCGGTGCTGGCGCAGCTGGAGCCGGACGACCGGCAAGCGGTACGGCAGATCGTATCGACCCTGAGCGAGGGCATGGAATTTGACCTGCGCACCTTCCCCGATGAAAACGCAGGCCGCATCGTCGCACTGCGCGAGCCGGAAGAGCTTGACCGTTACACGTACCTGGTCGCCGGATGCGTGGGCGAGTTCTGGACCAGCATGACCGCCGCGCACACGCCTGGCGCGATCGGCAAGCCCGACGCCATGCTGCGCCGCGGGGTCCGCTTCGGCAAAGCCTTGCAGATGACCAATGTGCTGCGGGACTGCGGCAAGGACCTGCGCATCGGCCGCTGCTATCTTCCGGCCACGATGCTGCACCAGCATGGCCTGAGCCCGCAGGATCTGCTGCTGCCGGACGCCTCGCTGCGCGCTCGGGCCTTGATGCTCGAGCTCGTGCGCAAGACGCTGGACCACTTTTGCGAGGCGATGGCGTACACGCTTGCCATTCACCCGCGTTTTATCCGGCTGCGGCTGGCTTGCCTGTGGCCCGTCCTTATCGGCATGGAAACGCTGTTGCTGCTGGTGCGCAACGACGACTGGCTGGACCCGGCAAAGGCGTCCAGACTGCAGCGCGGCAAGGTGTATCGGATCATTGCGTATTCGCTGCCGATGGTCCTGTCGAACAGCCTGTTGCGCATCTGGTTTGCGCGCCAGATGCGCAACATCGATGCAGTCATTCGCGGATTCAATGTCCGGTGAATACCGTCAGCACCCCCGTATAGCCATAGAGGTGATCCCTTGCGATCTCGCCGCCGGCAAAGAAGCCAGCCAGCGGCAGGTCGCCAAGCGCGCGGCGTACGGTCTGCAGCTCGGCATGCGGCGCGCCGAAATGCGGCCCGCCCCGGCCTGAGCAACTGATGTAAAGCGCGCCACGTGCGCGGCTGCCGCCGCGTTCGATCTCCGTGCGGATCTCGGTGGCGACGCGCACCAGGTCCGCGCGCGCCGCGTCAGCATTGCGCATGCAGAAAGCCAGCCGCATGCCGGGCTCGACCATGTCGGCCAGCGCCAGCATGCGATGCTGCACGTCCAGGCCGATCAGGTGGCGCACCAGCGTGTCCGAGCCGAACCTGCCGGGCAGCACCGGGGCATCGTCGGCGGCTGAATTCAGGCCGGCCAGCGTTCCGGCCAGCGCCTCCGCCATGGTCTCCACCTGGGCATCGCGCTCGACGCCCAGGTCATTCAGGATGCAATCCAGGGCCGGCTTGCCGTCCAGCTCGAACAGGAGGTTGTGATCGCTGCGCGTCACGGCGCGCACCGGCCCGATCGGCTGGCAGCCCTGCGTGACGCGGGAGACCAGTTCGATCCCGGGGCCGAACAGCACGCCCGACAGCCCACCGGAGAAGACGCCATCGGCAATATGCAAGGTACGGTTGCGGGCCGACGACAAGCCGCCGAACAGGTAACCGGTGGCCGTGCGCGCGCTCAGCTCGTGCAACAGGTCCTGCACGTCCGGCGTACTGCCCTCGGCATGCACCAGCGCGGTATGGGGAACGAAGCCGGAAGACGCCGGCGGCAAGGGCTGGCGCCCGGAAAACAGCTGGAACGCATCGCGCGGAAACGGCGCCGCCATCAGCACCATGGCCGGCTCGTCGAAATACTCCTTGCCGCTGGCGGATACGCCCAGGCCGACCGTGCCGACCCAGGACACGCCGGGCCAGTTCTGCTGCAGCGCGGCAAGGATGGCCTCGGCGGCCAGCGCGTAGTAGTCGCTCAGGTAGCACCAGCCGAGCGTGAGCGGCGGCGCGTTGTCTGCCTTCGCCTGGCGCAGGAAATCCTGCGTGTCCAGCTGGCGCTGGCAGTCCGCCAGCGCGACCTGCCATTCGACGTGGGCCGCGTCAGCGTGAACGAAGGAAAGGTCATGCATTTTGGGTTCCTCCGTATTCAGGCTGGCGACATCCATTGGACTGTTGCCGGCAAGGGGTGTTCAGCCCCCGTTCTGGCAGCCGGTCGGCTGCCGCGGCCGCTCCCGCGCGATCTCCTCCTGTAACGCCAGCGCCGCCCTTGTGAGCGAGGCCGTTACTCCGCCTTCGCCCCCGATTCCCGCGCCACCTTGCCCCACTTGTCGGTTTCGGCGCGGATAAAGGCAGCAAGCTGCGTTGGCGTCATGTCGCCAGCGGTCACGCCCTGCTCGTCAAACCGCTTCTGCACCTCCGGCGCCTTCAGCAGCTTGCCCAGCTCCGCCGAGACGCGCTGCTCGATCGCCGCGGGCGTGCCGCGCGGCGCCATCAGCGCGAACCATGTGGTGACTTCATAGCCCCTGACGCCGCTCTCCGCCAGCGTCGGCACGCCGGGATAGGCGGCGGAACGCTTCGCGGTGGTGACCGCCAGCGCCCGGACCTTGCCGCTGCGCACGTGCTGCGACGCCGACGGGCTGGTCTCGATCGCCATCTGGATCTGGCCCGCGATCAGGTCGGTCATCATCGGCGCGCCGCCCTTATACGGCACATGCGCAATGTCGGTGCCGGTCAGCGCGCGGAACAGCTCGCCGGACAGGTGCTCGGTGCTGCCGATGCCGGCCGAGCCGTAGTTGACCTTGCCGGGATGCGCCTTGATATAGGCGATCAGGTCGGACACGGACTTCACCGGGATCGCAGGATTGACCACCAGCACATTGGGCGTCAGCGCCACCAGGCCCACCGGATCGAGGTCGCGCGTGAACTCGTAGGGGAGGCTCTTGTAGATGGCCGGCGCCATGGTGTGGGCCACGGTGGCCAGCAGGAAGGTGTAGCCGTCGGCCGGCGCGCGCGCCACGTTGGCCGCGCCGAGGGTGCCGCCGGCGCCGGGGCGGTTGTCCACCACCACCGGCTGCTGCAGCGCCTCGCCCAGCTTCTGGCCGATGGTGCGGGCGAGGATGTCAGTGGTGCCGCCGCTGGCGAAGGGCACTACCAGGGTGATCGGCCTGGCCGGCCAGTTGTCCGCGGCGAACGCGGCGGGCGCGCCCAGTACAGCGGTACCGGCGAGGCCGGCCACCACGGCGCGGCGCATGCGCGAAACGGTTGTCATGCAGTCTCCTTTGCGGAAAGTCATGTTGTTATGGAATGGCGGCTGCGTAGTGTCGCTTCCGCCGGTTTCTGACCGGTGCGACTCTACGCAGCCGCTGGCAAGCGCGCCATCGGGCGGGCGTTAACGGGTCTTCAGGATTCGTGAACTGCGGCAGGTTTTCCGCTACCATGCGGGCAAATTGCGGCAGCGGGGACGCGACATGGAACTGAGGCAACTGCGCTACTTCGTCAGCGTGATCGAGCATGGCAGCATGGGCAAGGCGGCGCTGGAGCTGGGCGTGGTCACGTCCGCGCTGAGCCAGCAGATCAGCCGGCTGGAGAGCGAGCTGTCGACGCGGCTGCTGCAGCGCACTTCCACCGGCGTGGTCGCCACCGATGCCGGGCTGGCCTTCTGGCGCCAGGCCCAGCTGGCGCTGCGCCATATCGACGATGCCGCGCTGGCCGCGCGGCAGGCGCGCCTGTCGGGCCATGTCAGCGTGGGCCTGCCGCCCAGCACCGCCGCGGTGCTGGCGCTGCCCTTCATGCAGGCCATGCGCGAGCGCTACCCCGACGTGCGGCTGCGCATGGTGGAGAGCCTGTCCGGCTACCTCGGCACGATGCTGAGCGCGCGCCAGATCGACCTGGCGGTGCTGTTCAGCGAGGAGCCCGCGCAGCGCTGGAGTGTGCTGCCGCTGCTCGATGAGCGCCTGTTCGTGATCGGCGCCGAGGGGCTGGCCGGCATGCCGCGCGGCGAGCAGACCTCGGTGGCGGCACTTGGCAAGCTGCCGCTGATCCTGCCCAGCGGCTCGCACGGGCTGCGCGCGCTGGTCGCCGCGTGCTTTCGCCAGGCGAAGCGCGAGCCCCAGGTGGTGGCGGAGATCGACGGGCTGGCGATCCTGATGGACGCCGTGCGCGGTGGCCTGGGCGCCACCATCCAGCCGGGCGCGGCGCTGGCGCGCAGCCATGGCACGCCCTACCGCAGCATACTGGTCACCGACGCCGGCGCCACGCGGCCCAACCTGCTGGTCAGCCTGTCCGACGATGAACTGTCGCCGGCGGGCCTGGCCGCGCGCGTGGTGCTGGCCGACGTCGCCACCACGCTGGTGCGCGAGGGGCGCTGGCCCGGCGCCACGTTGCGCCCGCGCTGAGCCGGCCGTGCCCCGGCCGGGCTTCACGAAAGCTGAAGCCCCCTTGCCGCGCCCCTGCTGGCGCCCGCCCGCCTTGCCCGCCAAGATGGCGCCAGCAAGGAGACAATCCCCATGGTCGACGTATTGGTAATTGGCGGCGGCAACGCGGCCCTGTGCGCGGCGCTGATGGCGCGCGAAGCCGGGGCCTCGGTGCTGCTGCTCGAATCCGCGCCGCGCGCCTGGCGCGGCGGCAACTCCCAGCACACGCGCAACCTGCGCTGCATGCATGACGCGCCGCAGGACGTGCTGGTCGATGCCTATCCCGAGGAAGAGTACTGGCAGGACCTGCTCAAGGTCACCGGCGGCATCACCGACGAACACCTGGCGCGGCTGGTGATCCGCGCGTCATCGACCTGCCGGCCGTGGATGCGCAGGCATGGCGTGCGCTTCCAGCCGCCGCTGTCGGGTGCGCTGCACGTGGCGCGCACCAACGCTTTCTTCATGGGTGGCGGCAAGGCGCTGGTCAACGCGTACTACCGCAGCGCCGAAGCGATGGGGGTGCAGGTCCGCTATGAAACCCCGGTGGACGCGATCGAGCTGGACGGCGACCGCTTCATCGCCGCGCGCAGCGGCAGCCAGCGCTTCACCGCGCGCGCCTGCGTGCTGGCCGCGGGCGGCTTCGAATCCAACCGCGAATGGCTGCGCGAAGCCTGGGGCCGGAACGAACGTGGCGAATGGCCCGCCGACAACTTCCTGATCCGCGGCACGCGCTTCAACCAGGGCGTGCTGCTGCGTTCCATGATCGACGCCGGCGCCGACGCCATCGGCGATCCGTCGCAATCGCACTGTGTCGCCATCGACGCGCGCGCGCCGCTGTACGACGGCGGCATCTGCACGCGCATCGATTGCGTGTCGCTGGGCATCGTGGTCAATCGCGACGCCGTGCGCTTCTACGACGAAGGCGAGGACTTCTGGCCCAAGCGCTACGCCATCTGGGGCCGGCTGGTGGCGCAGCAGCCCGGGCAGATCGGCTATTCGATCATCGACAGCAAGGCCATCGGGCGCTTCATGCCGCCGGTGTTTCCCGGCGAGAAGGCCGACACGCTGCCTGAGCTCGCGCGCAAGCTGGGGCTGCCGGAAGCGCAGTTCGCGCGCACGGTGCAGGACTACAACGCGGCGTGCCGCGTCGGCACCTTCGACCACACCGCGCTGGACGACTGCCACACCGAAGGCCTGGCACCGGCCAAGACGCATTGGGCCAGGCCGCTCGACCAGGCGCCGTTCTACGGCTACGCGCTGCGGCCGGGCATCACCTTCACTTACCTGGGGCTCAAGGTCAACGACCGCGCCCAGGTGCACTTTGGCGGCAAGCCAAGCGGGAATCTGTTCGTGGCAGGAGAAATGATGGCCGGCAACGTGCTCGGCAAGGGATACACGGCCGGTGTCGGCATGTCGATCGGCACGGCCTTCGGGCGCATCGCGGGCACGCAGGCTGCATTGGCGGCGGGCATCAACACGGGAGCCGTCCATGCAGAAGCTTGAAGCCCTGGCGCGCGAGGCCGCGCAACTGGCCGGGCAGGACGCTGCCGCCCCGGCGCCGCAGTCCCGCGTCATCCGCGTGCTGCCGCTGACCGACAATGAGGCCGAAGTTGCCCGGCAGATGCAGATCTGCAATGCCTGCCGCTACTGCGAAGGCTTCTGCGCGGTGTTCCCGGCCATGACCCGCCGGCTGGAGTTCGGCAAGGCCGACGTCAACTACCTGGCCAACCTGTGCCACAACTGCGGCGCCTGCTACCACGCCTGCCAGTACGCGCCGCCGCATGATTTCGGCGTCAACGTGCCGCAGGCGATGGCAAAGGTGCGGCTGGAAACCTATAGCGAATATGCATGGCCCGCGCCGCTGGGCAAGCTGTACCAGCGCAACGGGCTGACGGTGTCGGTGGCGCTGGCCTTCGGGCTGGCGTTGTTCCTGGTACTCGCCGCCACGCTGGGCGGCGCGCTGTGGCAGACGCATGCGGGCGGCAATTTCTACGCGGTATTCCCGCACAACACGCTGGCGGCATTGTTCGGCAGTGTGTTCGGCTTTGCCGTGCTTGCGCTTGGCCTGGGCGTGCGCCGCTTCTGGCGTGATGTCTCTGCCGGCACAGCGTCGGCACCGGCCGTGGCAGAGGCGACCCGGAACGTGCTGGCACTGACCTACCTCGATGGCGGCCACGGCGATGGCTGCAACGAGGCCAGCGACCGCTTCACGCTGGCGCGGCGGCGCTTCCACCATTTCACGTTCTACGGCTTCATGCTGTGCTTTGCGTCGACGGCGGTGGCGACCGGCTACCACTATCTGCTGGGCCGGCATGCGCCCTATCCGGTCACGAGCCTGCCGGTGCTGCTGGGCACCGCCGGCGGCGTGGGCCTGCTGGTGGGCCCGGCCGGCTTGCTGTGGCTGAACCTGCGCCGGCACCCGATGCATGGGGATGCCCGGCAGCGGCCGATGGACCGCGGCTTCATCGCGCTGCTGCTGCTGACCAGCGCCACCGGGCTGGGGTTGCTGGCCGGGCGCGGCACCGCGGCGATGCCGCTGTTGCTGGCGGTCCACCTTGGCGTGGTGATGGCGTTGTTTGCGACGCTGCCGTATGGCAAGTTCGCACACGGCATCTATCGCAGTGCGGCGCTGCTCAAATCTGCGATCGAAAAGCGGCAGAAAAACAAGCTGCAGCTTGGCAGCGATTGAGTGGCAGCCGTCCCCGCCCACGCATAAACAAAAAGCCGGTCCCGACAGGGACCGGCTTTTCTTTGGCGCGGCAAGGACGCGAATCAATCCACCGTAGCGCCCGAAGCCTTCACCACCTTCGCCCACTTGGCCGTTTCCGACTTCATGAACGCGGCCAGCTGGGCCGGCTTTTCCGGATTGGGTTCGGCACCCTGGTCGGCCATCTGCTTCTTCACTTCCGGCATGGCCAGGATCTTCACCACTTCGGCGTTGAGGCGGTCGACGATGGGCTGCGGCGTGCCGCCGGTGGCGTACAGCGCAAACCACGAGGTGGCCTCATAGCCCGGCACACCCGATTCGGCCACGGTCGGCACGTTGGGCAGCGCCGGCGAGCGCTTGGCCGAAGTCACGGCGATGGCGCGCAGCTTGCCGGCCTTCACGTGCGGGTACGACGACGGCATGTTGTCGAACATCAGGCCGATCTGGTTGCCCAGCAGGTCGTTCACGGCCGGGGCGCTGCCCTTGTAAGGGATGTGCTGGATATGCAGGCCGGTCATGGAGTTGAACAGCTCGCCCGACAGGTGCATCGACGAACCGCTGCCCGACGAACCGTACGACAGCTTGTCCGGGTTGGCCTTGACGTAGGTGATCAGTTCCTTGACGTTGTTGACCGGCACCTTGGGATTCACCACCACCAGGTTCGGCACCATGGCCACGCGCGTGATCGGCGCGAAATCCTTGACCGGGTCATACGGCAGCTTGGAGTACAGCGACTGGTTGATCGCGTGCGTGCCGATGGTGCCCATGAACAGCGTGTAGCCGTCGCCCGGCGCCTTGGCCGCCAGCGAGGCGCCAATGTTGCCGCCCGCGCCCGGACGGTTGTCGATCACCACCGGCTGGCCGAGCGCCTTGCCCAGCTGCAGGCCGACGATGCGGGCCAGGATGTCGGTGGTGCCGCCGGCCGAGAACGGCACGATCATGGTGATCGGCTTGGTCGGGTAGCCGCCCTGCGCATGGGCCGCACCGGCAAAGCCGGCGATGGTGGTGGCCAGCGCCACGCCAGCGGCAAGCAGGCGGCGGCGCGTGGTGGAGGTCTGGGAATCTTGTCTCATCGGTAATGCTCCGGTGCTATATCGTTCCGGCGGTGATTGGGTACCGCGGGAGGTTGTGCTGAATGGCGTGATTGCCGTTCCCGAACGGATGGCGCGCACATGCGCGCATCCGGTGGGCGGCCCGGCCACGGGCCGCCATGCGTGACGCTTGGTTAACGTCTCTTCTTGTTGAATGCTTGAATGCGGGATGCCTGGGACGCGCGCTGCTTACACCGGCGCAACGCCCAGCGTGGTGCCGCCGCACACGTACAGCACCTGGCCGGTGACGAAGCCGTTGTCTGGCGACAGGAAGAACAGCGCGGCACGCGCAACGTCTTCCGGCGTGCCCATGCGCTTGACCGTGATGCTGGCCAGGATGCGCCGGGTCTGTTCGGCGCCTTCGGGGTTGCTCTTGCGGAACAGCTCGGTGGCGATCGGGCCCGGGGCCACGGCGTTGACGGTGACGCCGTCGCCGCCCAGCTCCATCGCGAGCGTGCGGGTCATGCCGATCAGGCCGGCCTTGGTGGCGGAGTACACCACGCGCTCGGCCTTGCCCAGCGCGGCGCGCGAGGCCATGTTGACGATGCGGCCAAAACCGGCAGCACGCATCGCGGGCAGGCACGCCTGCGTCAGCAGCAGCGTGGCCTGCAGGTGCAGGCCGGTCACGTAGTCCAGGTCGGCAACGGTGGCGGTGTCGGCGGTGCCGGGGCGCGTGGCGCCGGCGTTGTTCACCAGGCGCGTGACGGCGAAGCGCGAGGTCACCTGCGCGGCCACGGCGCGGGTCGCCTCGGCATCGGTCAGGTCGGCCTGGAAGAAGGTCAGGTTCGGGTGCGACCAGGCCGGTTCGGCATAGTCGACATTGACCACCTGGGTCACGCCATCGGCCAGCAGCATTTCACAGATGGCGCGGCCGATACCGGAACTGCCGCCGGTGACAAGCGTGGCTACGGGAAGGGACATCTTTGACTCACTTTCAAGACTACTGCGGACTGGCTCCCTCTCTCGCTTGCAGGCGAGGGTTGGGGTGAGGG